>JAUHYB010000134.1 GCA_030426745.1 bacterium | reverse complement strand
TGTCTGCTGACCCGACGATTCTGCACCCGATGAGGTGAGAAGGCCGGTCTCCGACGCAGTCGGGCTTGCGCGCGCTGCAGATGAGGGGACCAACTAGTAGCTGTACCCACTAGTGGCAGTACCAACCTCATCAAAGGAGACCGACCATGCATCAGCCTACCACCAAGCGCTTCCCTCTGACCATCGGCTTGGACCTTGGTTCGCGCACGACCCAGTGCGCCATCTACGGGACGGACTGCAAGCGGATGGAGGAGCGGAAGGTGCCGACCACTCCGGACCGCTTCACCGCGCTGTTCGAGCGATTCCCCGGCGCGCGCATCGTGATGGAGGCGTCGACGCCGACGCGTTGGGTCCACAAGCTGGCGACGGAGCTCGGACACGAAGTCGTCGTCGCGAACCCGCGCAGCATTCCCGTCATCACTTCCAACGTGCGCAAGAGCGACCGCAACGACGCGCGCTTGCTCGCGGAGATCGGTCAGGCACAACCGGGATTGCTGAGCCCGGTGCGACTGCGCGAGGACCGCTACCAGAACGTGCGTGTGTTACTCTTCGCTCGCGCGCAGCTCGTCAAGCAGCGGACGGCGCTGGTGACCTTCGTGCGAGCGGAGGCACGCAC
Organism: bacterium; assembly: GCA_030426745.1. GTDB lineage: Bacteria > Planctomycetota > UBA1135 > UBA1135 > JACKHV01. The sequence continues at coordinate 8,276 of JAUHYB010000134.1, read as the reverse complement.
GCTTCTCATCGACCTGCCACAGTGCAGCACGGACTCGTTCGTCGAGCGCTGCCGCCCTCTGATTCCCGAACACTTGAAAACGGCGCTCTTTCCGTTGTTCGACGCGGTCCTGTGCCTTTCGGAGGGAATCAAGACGCAAGACGCGCGCATCGTCGAGCTCAGCAAGCGCGAGTTTCCGGAGACTGCGGTGCTGCGCCAGGTGCACGGTGTCGGACCGCTCGTCGCGCTGGCGTTCGTCGCCACGGTCGGTGACCCGAGTCGCTTTCGGAGGTCACGCAGCGTCGGCGCCTACATGGGGTTGGTGCCGCGAATCAGTCAGTCAGGCAAGTCCGACCCGGCGCTGAGCATCACGAAGTGCGGGGATCACTACATGCGAGCGCTACTCGTCTCCTCCGCGACCCGAATCTTGGGGCCACATGGAGCAGACAGTGACCTACGGCGATTCGGTGAACGTATCGCCGCAGCCGGAGGCAAGAGCGCGAAGTCTCGAGCACGCATCGCCGTGGCGCGCAAGCTGAGCGTGCTGTTGCACGCCTTGCTCAAGTCGGGCCAGGACTACGAACCGCTGCGTGAGACCACGCAGGACAGCGCCGCGTAGCACCAGCCGCTCGGCGGACTTTCGAACGACAACGACTCACCAGAACAACCGACCTGCAAACCCGCCCGGCCCGAGTGACTGCGCACCGTGCCCTGGAGCTCGCGCTCCGCTGACCCGATAGCAGCACCGACCGGACGGACCTCCTCATGCACCGGGCAACCAAGGCGCAACGCCGTGGCCCAGAGTGCGGACAGACGCGTGCGGGTAGCGAGGCCGGCCACTGGGAAGCCGTTGGGACGGGCCATGGCTGGCCCGAGGGCAGCTCAAGAAATCAACGTCCCCTTGACCTGGGGGGCCTTCTCACAGACGGCACGGTACCTTCGGTCAGCCCTCGCGCGTCTCCGCGTCCTCGAGCTCGATCTCGTCGGCCTCTTCCACCGCCGGCGATTCCCCGGCCGTCTCCGCCTCCGCGCTCGGATCGCTCGACGCGTGGGGGACGATCTCCTTGATCGGCAGCGCGTCCAACGCGACGTCCTCGACCGGCTTCGCCAGCTCGGCGGGGTCGGTGTTCGAGTAGCGCGTCGACAGGGCGTCGATCATGGCGCGCGCGTGGTCCGCGGACGCCGCCAGGTCGGTCAGACGGTTCATCACGCGGCGCGCTTCCTTCAGGTCGGTGCGCAGGCGCGACAGGTTGTTCGAGAGCGCCTCGCGGGCGGCTTCGACGCGGGCTTGCAGGGACGCCGACACAGCGCCGGCGTAGTCCTCGAACAGCTCGAGCGCGATGCGGTCGAGCAGCTCGGGGAAGCGCTGCGCCTGGAAGGCGTTCATGCGCGACTGCAGCAGCTGGCGCACCGGGTCGCCCAGGCGCTTCGCCTTGACCTCGCGCGGGACGCGGGTGTCCGGCTTGTGGTCGGGGCCCAGCACGCGGCGCCGCACGCGCGCCTTCGAGCGCAGCAGCAGCAGGTCGACGATGCCGCGCTTGACCGGCAGCTCCTCGGCGCGGATCGGCAGGTCCGTGTCCTGCACGACGCCCGTCGGGTCGACCGAGTCGAGGCCGCCGCGGCCGAACTCGCCGAACTGCATGCCGGCCGTCGCCAGGTCCTGCGCGACCTGCGCGGGCAGCCGCACGCCGCCGGTGCCGGTCGCGACGTGGTCGCTGAGCGCCTCGTGCACCTCCAGCGCCAGCCCGCGCTGGCTGGACTCGAACAGCGGCGCGAGGTCGCGCGACAGGAGCGACTCCAGGCTGGCGTCCGTCTGGAACCAGCGGTCGATCGCCGACGACATCGCCATCGCCGACTCGTTCAGCACGGCCTCGCTGCGCGCGCGGCCGATCTGCGCCAGCTCGTCGCGCAGGCCGCCCAGCGCGTCCTTCCAGTCGTAGTCGGCGAGGCGTCCGAGGGCCGCGAGCTTCGCGACGCCGCGGCGCTCCTCGTCCTCCATCTCGGTCATCTCGCGTGAGAGGTCGGCGACCGTCGCGTGCGTCGTCGCCTGGTCGACCTCGGCCAGGAGGCCCGACGCGCGGCGCAGGCTGTCGCCCAGGAAGGCGAAGAGGTAGTCGGTGCTGTTCAGGTACTCCGTCAGGTCGCTCATGAACCCTTCGAAGTCGGCGCCGCGCTCGGATCCGACGCCGCACGCGACCTCGGCGTGGATCGGGTCGCCGTCCTCCGACAGGCGACGCGACGCGGCCTTCTGCAAGTCGACGGGGTAGATGCGCAGGCGACCTTCTTCCGCGGCGGCCTTCAGCGGCGCGTTCATCGCCAGCGTCTCGAACGCCTGCACGATGCGGATCGGGTCCTCGGACTCGAGGCTCGGCGCGAGCGTGCCGTCGGCGCGCAGGTCCTTCTTGGTGCTGTCCAGGTTGACCACCAGGAAGATGCGGCTGAACAGCTCCAGCAGCTGGTTGAACTCCTCGAAGACCTGCTCGAGGAACAGGTTGTCGGTCTTCACGACGAAGATCGCGCACGCCGCGGCGTTGCGGAACTCGCGCGTCATGCGGTCGTAGCCGAACTTCATGCGGCTGTAGAGACCGGGCGTGTCGACCAGCACCGAGCCGGACTGCGCCAGCTCGCCCGCGGGGACCTTCACGTCCAGGCGACGGATCGCCTCGGGGAAGTGCACGGCGGGGTCGAAGGAGTGGCCCTCGTTCTCGACCTGGCGGATGCGGTCGGCCAGGTCGGTGTGCGCGCGCTCGATCGCGAGCCGCAGCGCCGCCGGGTCGCGGTAGGTGTCCTGCTTGCCGTCGTAGTGCGTGACGACGAAGTGGCGGTCGTCGGAGTGCGAGCAGTACACCATGCACGGGTAGGCCGGCAGGCTCGTCACCTCCGACACGTACGCCGCGCTCATCGCGTTCATCAAGGTCGACTTGCCGGACTTCAGCGGGCCGAAGATCAGCACGTAGGCCTGCTGTTCGGCGACCTTGTCGGCGAGCACGCGGAACTGGTGCGTCGCGTCGAGCAGCCCGGGCAACAGCGACTTCGCGGTCGCGGTGTGGGGGCGCTCGGACAGGATCTCGGTGGACTTGCCGAGCGGTTCGAGCAGCGGACGGACGGCGTGGTCGAATTCCTCGCAGAACTGGCTGAGGAGCGTGCGCATGGGCGGAACGTGGGTCCGGTGGTGGCGGCGATGCGGGACGACGCGCGGCGCGACGGAGGGTCGGCGCGCGCGTCGGCGAAGGTAGAGGAGCGCGGGTTCGGATCCAAGCGAATCCCCCGCGCCGCGCGGGTTTCCGCGCAAGCTTCACGGTCGCCCGCGCGCGCGCCGCCGCGTGAGCGGCGCGACGCGGTCGTCGCCACACGGAGCGGTGCCACACGGAGTGGGGGCGGCATGACGCGAGCGGCGGCCGCGCGCGCTTTCGCACGCGCGGCCGCCGCTCGCGTCGTTCGCTCGTCGCGCGCGCTAGCGCACGTCGCGGCGCAGGCCGAGCTTGCCGAGCGCGCGCGTCAGACCGACCAGGATCTGGTAGTCCGGCGCGTCGTCGGTCAGGCCGATCCGCAGGCCCGCGTCGAGCACGAAGCTCGGGTGCACGCGGTAGAACACGCCGCCGGCGAACGAGAGGTCCTCGTAGTCCTGCTCGGGACGCCAGATGAAGGACGCCTCGCCGTAGCCCTCGAGCTGGTCGTTGATCGGCGTGTAGCCCGCGACCGCGAAGAGGTGCTGCAGGTCGAGCTCCGGCTCGTTCTGCTCGCCGAGGAAGCCGAGCTCGTAGAAGCCGACGCCCGTGTTCCCCTTGAAGTCCTGCTCGGCGATGATCGCGCCGAAGAAGTCGATCTCGCCCGATCCCAGCTCGCGGTCCGTGCTGGCGAGCGGCAGCTTCGTCGAGAACTGCATCGCGACGCCGGGCTCGAACTCGTCCTTGTCCCGCAGGCGGTGACGGAAGCCGATCAGCGCGTCGCCGAAGCCGGTGGTCGTGTGGCCGTTGTCGAGCTCGGTCGAGCGCGCGACGTCCATGCTGGCGAACATCTCGGTGCGCTCGCCCATGCCGTACTTGATCGTGGCGGGCACGGCCGAGTCGCGGCGGAACTGCACGGACGCTCCGGCTTCCACCTCGAGCATGCCGTTCGGCGTCGTGTACGTGTCGTTCGAGTAGGTCGGGCGCTGCGGGTGCGCGGGCGCCAGGCCGGGGGAGTCGAGGCTCACGCAGCTGGACGCGAGGAGGAGGCCGCCGGCGGCGAGGATCGTGTGCTGTGCGGTACGGTTCATGGGAGCGTGGAGACGTCTCTCGAGGCCCCGGCAGCGGGGCGGGTCGGAATGGCGCGAGCGTACGATTCCGCGGGGCGCGCTTCACTCCTCACGGTCGCTTTCCTTCGCGGCCGGGAAGGCCCGCGGTCGGCGCTTCCGGTCGCGGCGGGGATCGTCCATCATGGCGCGCGCGGGGCGCCGCGCCGGGCGGGCGCGACGGACGCCGCGGACCCCCCCCGGCATGAAGACTTCCTCATCCGACGGCGCCGCCCCGCGCGAGCGCTCCGGCCCCGGGCCGAGCCCGGACAACGCACTCGACCGCGCCGCGCGCGAGTGGCTCGGCTTCCGCCGCGTCTACGAGCGCGCGCGCCGCGCCCTCGAGTGGGACGACGACCGCCTGTTCGGGCGCGTCCCCGACGTCTCCGGCTGGTCGCCCGGCGACCACCTGTTCCACCTCGCGCTGGCGAGCGAGCTCGTCGTGCGCAACCTGCGCATGCTGCGCAAGGGCCCCGGCGGGATGGTCGCGGAGGACGGCGAGCCGATCCCCGAGGCGCGCCCGATCCTGGACCGCGGCATCCTCCCGCGCGGCACGACCGCGCCGCGCATGGTCACGCCGCCGGACGACTACGACCGCGCCTTCCTCGCGGACCTGGTGACGAGCGGCGAGCGCGACCTCGCGCGCCTCGAGCCCGACGTCGCGGAGCTCTTCGAGCGCGCGTGGACGATCCCGCACCAGACGCTCGGCCCGCTGACCGCGGCCGGCTGGGTGCGCTTCGGACGCATGCACGGCGTGCACCACTGGCGGATCGTGCGCGAGGTGATCGCGGCGGGAGCGGGGCGGTGAGCCGGCTCGATGTCGCACCGCGTCTCGTGGGAACCGCGCGCCGCGGCGCGTTCGTTGCGAGCGCCGTCTACGCGAGCACGCTCTTCGCCGGCGCCGGCGTCGCGAACGCCGCCGCGGGGAACGTCGGGCCGCAAGGCGATCCGCCCGGCCCGCCGCCCGCCGGGGGCGCGACGACGGGGGGCGCCGCTCGAAGCGACCGCGCCGTCGACGCCTTCGTCGTCCGCGAGTGGCTCGTGCTGGAGCCCGTCGACGGCCGCGGGCGCCGCCCGTTCCGGCCCGACGCGGTCGTGCGCGACCACCTGCTCGCGCCGGACGCGGACCCGCCGCTCGCCGGGCGACTCGTGCGCGGCGAGACCGGCAGCGCGAGCTGGCAACGGATGACCGCGAGCGAGGACGGCGCGCTCGCCGGACGACCGATCTCGTGGGCCTACGCCGCCGTCGAGCAGGACGCGGACGCCGTGTGGATCGCCGACCTGCAGGGCGCGAACACCCTGTACGTCAACGGCGAACCGGTGCAGGGCGACCTGTACCGCTACGGCTTCGGCGGCGTGCCCGTGCGGCTGCGCGCCGGCGTGAACCACGTCTACGTGAACGGGACGCGCGGCGGCTTCGCGCTGCGCTTCACGGCGCCGCCGGCGCAGGAGTTCGTCGCGGACTGGGACCGCACGCTGCCCGACGTCGCCGGACCGTTCGCCGTCGTCGAGGTCAACGCGTCGACCGCCTGGTCGAGCGCCGGCGACCCGCCGCTGTGGGTCGGCAAGCGCGCGCGGGACACGCGCGACGTCGCGGACGAGACCGGGCTGGTGCAGGGCTTCGGCGCGCCCTTCGGCGTGCTGGCGGAGGCGCCCGACGCGAAGTACGTCGCGACCTTCGTGTCGGAGATCGACGGATCGGTGCAGTCGATGGGCGTGTCGCCGCCGACGGGCGAGGACCTGTCGGACGCGGGCCTGGTGCTGAGCCTGCACGGCGCGAGCGTGCCGGTGCGCAACCAGCTCGGCGCGCACTCGCGGCACGAGGACCTGTGGGTGTTCGTGCCGACGAACCGGCGGCCCTACGGCTTCGACTGGCAGGACTGGGGACGGCGCGACGCGTACGAGGTGCTCGAGCGCGGCCTCCGGATGTCCGGCGCCTCGCGCGACCGCTTGTACCTGCTCGGCCACTCGATGGGCGGCCACGGCACCTGGCACCTCGCCGCGAACGACCCGGACACCTGGGCGGCGATCCAGCCGAGCGCGGGGTGGTGCTCCTTCGACACCTACGGCGGGCGGCCCGACGGCGAGCTCGCCGAGCTGTGGCAGGACGCGGACGGCGCGTCTCGGACGCTCGCGCTGATCGAGAACCTGACCTGGATCCCAACGCTCGTCGTGCACGGCGATGCGGACGAGACCGTGCCTGCCGAGGAAGCGCGAGCGATGTTGCGCGCCATCACCGAGTACGACGCGGATCGGTCCGGAGATGCCGACGTCGCGCGACACTTCGAAGCGGACGCAGGGCACTGGTGGGACGGCGACGGCTCCCGCGGCGCGGACTGCCTCGAGTTCGACGGCTTACGTTTCTTCGACGAGCACCACCGACGGCGCGATCCGTGGACGATTCGCGAGCGAGCCCGCTCCGCGCCGTCGACGAGGCTTCCCGGTTCGGTCGGCTGGGTCACGACGGACCCGGCTGTGGACGCACGACACTGGTGGCTCGGGGTGGAGCAGGTCGTCGATGCTGGCGAGCCCGCGCGAGTGCTCGCGAGGAAGCGCGACGCGAAGACGCTCGGCACCGCGACGGCCGCCGATGTGCGCCTCTTCAACATCGAGACGGAGAACGTTCGCGTCCTGCGGATCGAGCTCGACCCCGGAGGCGGCGATGAGCTCCACATCGTCTCCATCGACGGGGTGCAGCTCGACTGCGAAGCCGGCGCTGGAGCCGCGCTGTTCTTCCAGCGGACCGAGGACGGGTGGATCGAACGTGACGCCCCCGATCCCGCCGACGAGAAGACCCCCACCCGCAACGGCAACCTCAAGCGCGCCTTCGACAGGAACTTCCACGCCGTCGTCGGCACGCAGGGCGACGACGGCAGCGACGCGACGCTGCTCGCCCGCGCGCGCCACGACGCGACGCAGTGGTGGTACCGCGGGAACGGGCGCTACGAGACGTGGACGGACACGGCGCTCGCCTCCAAGACCATCGACCCGGACCGCAACCGCATCCTCTACGGCAACGCGGACACGAACGCGGCGTGGACGTCGAGCCTGCCCGCGGACTGCCCGGTGGTCGTCGAGGACGGCCGCGTCACGATCGGCGACCGCGTGTGGGAGGGCGACGATCTGGCGTGCCTCTTCACCTATCCGCTGGCCGGCAGCGACACGGCGGTGGTCGGCGCGTTCGGCTTCAGCGGCGACGAGGGCGCGCGCGTCGCGGCGACCTTCGGCACCTTCGTGAGCGGCGCGGGCTTCCCCGACCTGGTGCTCGTCGATTCGAGCGTCCTGACGGAGGGCGACGGCGGCGTGCTCGCGGCGGGCTGGTTCGAGAACGACTGGAGCTGGGCCGGCGGGCGGATCGAGCGCGGCGGCGCGCTCGTCGACGACGCGACCGAGAGCGACACGCACACGGACGAATCGACCGGGGAGACAGCGCGGTGAGCGACGAGAAGAAGGACTTCAAGAGCTTCGCGGACCTGCTGAAGTCGACGAAGGGCGACGACGCGGCGCCCGAGCCGGCGCAGCAGGACGAGGGCCCCGGCTGGACGCTGGAGACCGGCGACGAGGTCAAGGGCGCGGACGACTACGCGGACTTCGAGGGCACCTCGCGCGAGCGCATCGACGCGCGCCCGCCGGGCTTCGGCCCGATGACGCACGGCCCCGCGGTCTACGCGGACGAGCAGTCCGAGGAGATGGAACTGCTGGCGTCCTTCCGGATCCGCACCGTGTTCCCGCGAGGCGTGCTGGACGAGGTCGCGAAGCTGCCGCCGGACCCGACCGAGGCCGACTGGGCGGGCCGCGAGGACCTGCGCGACGCGACGATCTTCACGATCGACGGCGAGGACGCGAAGGACTACGACGACGCGATCCAGATCCGCGCGACGGAGGACGGCGGCTTCGAGGTCGGCGTGCACATCGCGGACGTGTCGCACTACGTCGTCCCGGGCACGCAGCTGGACGACGAGGCGCTGGCGCGCGGCACGTCGGTCTACGTCGCCGACCAGGTCGTGCCGATGTTGCCCGAGGA
>JAUHYB010000133.1 GCA_030426745.1 bacterium | reverse complement strand
GGTCTCCGCGGCCTTCGAGGTGTACCTGCCCGACTGCCCGCCGCTGCCGTTGCATCGCTTCGACTCGGCCGGCGACGCCGACCGCGTGATGTTGCCGGTGCACGCGCCGGCGGCGGACGTGCGCGGAGCGATCGTGCTGCAGCTCGAGGACGTGACCGAGGGCGCGATCCTGGTGACGGACGAGCCGCTCGGACGCCGCTTGATCGGCAGCGCGCGGCGCGCGGGCGCGGCGGCGGTGCTGTCGTCGGCGCTGTTCCACTTCACCGTCGATCCGACGGGCGCGGACCGTCACCTGGACGCGATCCAGTTCCAGAGCGTCGCCGCCGGCACGCAGACGCCGGTGGGCAAGGTCAGTCCGCGCACGCGCGCGCTGCTCGAGGGCATGCTCGCGAACCACGACGCGCTCGAGGCCGGCTTCCGCGCGGAGGTCTCGCTGGAGGTGCGCCCGCTGCGCACGCTCGTCGCGGAGATCGACGGCGCGACGCGCCCGAACGAGACGGTCGCGATCGTCAGCCACGCGCAGGAGCCGGGCGCGGGCGACAACGCCAGCGGCGTCGCGGGGCTGTGCGAGGCGGCGCGCAGCGTGGCGCGCGCGATCGAGTCCGGCGCGATGGAGCGGCCCGCGCGCAGCCTCACGTTCATCTGGGGCGACGAGATGCGCCAGAGCGCGATCTACTTGCGCGACACCGACCGCACGGTCGTCGCGGGGATCTCGGCCGACATGCTGGGGCAGTCGATCGACGAGACGGGCGCGGTGCCGCTGCTGGAGCGCACGCCCGACCCCGGCGCGCTGCACACGCTGCCGCCGGACGAGCACACCGCGTGGGGCGCGGGCGCCGTCGAGCGCGAGGACCTGGTGCCGAACGGCCTCGCGGTGATCGCGCGCTGCGCGCTGCGCGACGTCGCCGGCGTCGTGGGGGGCTGGGAGACGTCGGAGAACCCCTGGGAAGGCGGCAGCGACCACGACGTCTTCCTGGCGAAGGGGATCCCGGCCGTGCTGTTCTGGCACTTCACCGACTTCACCTACCACACGGGGCTGGACCGCATGCAGATGCTGGACGCCGCCGAGTTGCGCCGCATGACGTGCGCCGTGTTGGCGTGCGCGCTGGCCGTGGCCGACCCCGAGCCGCGCGACCTGGACCGCTACCTGGCGAGCCTGGAGCTCGAGCGCGACCTGCGCGTGCGGAGCGCGCAGGCGGTGGGGTCCGAGGAAGCGGCGGCGCTGTGGGCGGAGTGGTGCGACGGCGCCGCGGCGTGGTTCCGCGCGAGCTGCGCGGCGGACGGGTCCGGCGACTGAGAGCACGTCCCGAGACCCACCTGGCTTCGGCCGGCTGCGGCCGCGCATCACTGCGTCAGCTCTCCTCCGAGCCCCGTCGAAGGGCGCGTCGTCGCCCTTCCTTGCGCTGCGCGCTCCTCGCCAGGCCGCGGGCCGACGATGGGTCTCAGGACGTGCTCCGAGGCCGCGCGCCTCGAGGCCGTCGCCCGCCGCGACGGGGAGCGACGGCACCCGATGCTGGAGTCTCGCGCCGCGGATCGCGACGATGAGCGCCATGCTGAACGACGAAGCGCACGGAGGAGGGTCGCGCGAGCGCGCGGCCGGGCGGTTGGATCGCAGGGCCTTCCTGGGCGTCGCGGCGGGCGCGGCGGCGCTCGGCTGTCGCGTGCCGGCGGCGAGCGCGGCGCAGGCCGACGCGCGGCCGGGCGAGGACGGACGCGCGCGCTCGTCCGCGTCCCCCGGCGGCGCGGTGATGGTGGGCAGCGGCAACGCGCTGGCCGGCATGCGCGAGCACTACGCGTCGCTCGCGTCCGGCGCCGCGCCGCTCGACGCCGCGATCGAGGTCGTCAAGGTCGCCGAGGCGGACCCGGACGACATGAGCGTCGGCCTGGGCGGGCTGCCGAACGAGGACGGCGTCGTCACGCTCGACGCGGCGGTGATGGACGGCGCGACGCACAACGCGGGATCCGTCGCGTGCATCGAGAACATCCTGCACCCGTCGGAGGTCGCGCGCCTCGTGATGGAGCGCACCGACCACGTGATGATCGTCGGCCCGGGCGCGTACGAGTTCGCGCGCGCGCACGGCCACCCGCACACCGAGCTCCTGCTCGAGCCCGCGCGCAAGGCGTGGATGCGCTGGAAGGAGACGATGAGCGACCGCGACGACCGCTTGCCGCCGCCGTCGAAGGACCTGGAGCAGGCGCTGCGCGGGAAGACGGTCGACGGCGTGGACGTCGCGACGCTCGACCTGTTCGGCGCGGACCGCCCGACGGGCACGATCCACTGCTCGGCGCTCGCGCCGGACGGCCGCCTCGCGTGCACGACGACGACGTCGGGGCTCTCGTGGAAGATCCCCGGCCGCGTGGGGGACTCGCCGATCCTGGGCGCGGGCCTCTACTGCGAGGCGGACGTCGGAAGCGCGGGCGCGACCGGGCGCGGCGAGGCGGCGATCCTCGCCTGCGGCAGTCACACCGCCGTCGAGCTGATGCGCGGCGGCATGCACCCGCTGGACGCCGGCATGGAGGTGCTGCGCCGCGTGACCGCGCAGGCGCGCCGCGCCGCGTCGTGGCAAGCGGGGCTCGTCGACGAGGAGGGCGTGCCGACCTTCGACCTGCGCTTCTACCTGCTCGCGCCCGACGGACGCACCGCGGGCGTCAGCCTGCGCAACCCGGGCAAGTACGCCGTGGCCGACCCCGCGGGCGGCCCGCGCCACGCGGCGCTCGAAGTCTTGCACTCACGCGAGGAGTGAAGACCGAAGGTACGGTGCCGGGTGCAGGATCGTCGGGTTAGCGGAGCAGGGCGGCCGAAGGCCGCCCTGCTCCGCCAGCCCGACGATCCTGCACCCGGCACCGTACCTTCGCCCTTCACTCCCAGACGAGCTCGAGCGCCTGCGTCAGGTTCGACCGCGCCGTGCACGGCGCCGGGCTCAGCGGGTCGCGGTACCACGCCTGGTACTGCCGCGTCTGCCCGGGGAGGACGGCGCCGTTCGTCACGACCGACTCGATCGTCGCGCCGGTTCCCGCGCCGTCCATGAACACGACTTCCAGGCGCCGCGTCGGGTTCCCCATGCACAGGACGCCGTCCTTGAACGGCAGCGCGATGACGGTCGCGCCCTGCAGCAGCAGGAACGGCTGGTTCGGCGCGCCGTTGGTGACGCGGAAGGAGAGGTCGTCGTTCGCGACGGACGCCGTGCCGTTCGCCGTCAGGATCGCGCCGTGGCCGCGGCTGTTCGCACATCCCGAGTAGGGCGCTGCCGCGTTCCCGCACGGGCACGCGACGCCGGCGCTGCCGTCGCCGAAGCAGTACGGCGTCCCGATGCCCGCGTCGAAGCGCGCGACGCGCATGTCGTACAGGCCGCAGCCGGCGACGGGGAAGCCGGCCAGGTCGACGTGGATGAAGACCGACCAGGCGAGGCCGGTGTCGTTGACCCAGACCGCCGACTTCCCGCCCGGCGTCGCGTGGCCGACGGCGACGAAGTCGTCCCCGCCCGGCTCGGGGTCCTGACCCTCGCACTGCTTGAGCCCTCGTCGGATCTCGAGGGCGAGGTCGGCGTCCGCATCGTCGAACAGGAGGTCCACGGCGAGCGCCTGCCCGGGCTGGACGGCGAGCTTGTAGTAGTCCGGATCGTATCCGGAGTCGACGTAGAGGTCGCTGATGAGGCCGTCGCCGATGATCGCGGCCAGCGCGCAGCTCCCGTTCGGGTCGTAGACGTCCGCGCCGCCCGTGGCGACGCAGTCGGCGGTCTCCAGCTCGACGTCCAGGGAGTAGTTCACGCACTGGATCCCCGGGTGCGTGAACGCTGCGCGAACCTGCAGCGTGACCGGGGCGTCGGCGCCGGTCGTGTTCTCCCAGCGCAGCGCCCCGAACGTGAAGGACGCGACCGTCGACTCGAGGACCCCGTTCATGCAGTCCGTTCCGTCGTAGAGCGTGAAGCCGAGGTCGGCGACCGCCCCCCAGTCGTCGGAGCTACTCTCCATGTCGAACGCGCCGCCCGCCGGCACGACGAAGGAGTAATTGTCGTACTCGGAGAAGTCCGTCATGACGGCGACGTACGCCCCCTGCGTCATGGGCGTGGCGGTCGCGCAGGTGTCGTTCGGCTCGAACGCGTCGTTGTTCGGGCACTGCGCGCGGACATCGCCGGCGAAGGCGAGGCCGAGCAGGAGCGCGGCGCGCGAGCAGGAGAGGATCGTTCGGTGTCGCATCGGTGTTCCTCGCTCTTCGAGTTCGATCCGTCGGTTCATTGCCAGGAGACGCTGAGCGCGTTCGTGAAGTTCGAGCCGCTGCCGCAGGGCGACACCTGCGGGTCGCGGTACCAGAACTGGTAGTGCTGCATGGACCCCGGCGAGACCCCGCCCGCGCTCACGATCGACCCGGCGGTCGCGCCGTTCCCCGCCGCGTCCAGGGGCACGACCTCGAGGCGCAGCGTCGGGTTGCCCATGCACAGGATGCCGTCCTTGAAGGGGAACACGACGCGGTCCGTCCCCTGCAGCAGGAGGCTCGGGCTGTTCGGTCGGCCCTGCGCGAGGTGCAGGACGGCGTCGTCCACCGCGACGACGACGGAACCCGTCAACGCGATCGACGCGCCGTGCCCCAGCGAGCTGGCGCATCCCGTGCCCGCGCCCGGCGCGGCGTCGTTGCCGCACGGACAGGGCAGCGCCGAGGACCCGTCGCCGAAGCAGAAGGCGGAGGTCGTGACCCCGCCGCCGAACTCCCAGGTCTGGCGGTTCGAGCTGCCGTTGCCGACCGTGCCCATCATCACGACCCGCCCGCGCCGCGAGTCGTAGGCGGCGCCGAAGTCGGGTCGCAGCTCGGGACTGGCTGAAGCGAAGTGCTCCGCCCACAGGCCGGTGGACACGTCGTACTCCCAGGTGTCCCTGTAGTAGACGCCGCCGCTGCTGGGGCCGGATCCGCCGTACACGACGAAGACGCCGCGGAGCTCGTCGAAGGCCCCTTGCCCCTTGCGGCGGTACCCAGGGCCCGCGACGGAGGTCAGCTCGCTCCAGGTGTCCGTCGCGTTGTCGAACTGCCACAGCTGCTTCTGTTCGACGAACGACCCGTCGGCGCCGCCGTACAGCAAGGTGCGGTGGTTCCAGCTGTCGTAGGCGATCCAGAACTCCCACACGCTGGTCGGCGAGACCGGCGTCGGGATCTGCGACCACGTCCCCGTCGCGCCGTCGTACTCCCACGTCTGCGTCTCGTTCGATCCGAGTCCCAGGCGCCCGCCGATCAGCAAGCAGCGCCGCTCGACCGGGTCGTACACGAGTTCGGGGTTCGTGCGGGGCGGCGGCGTGCCGATCGTGGCGACGACGGTCCAGTCGTTCCCGTCGTACTCCCAGGTGTCGGTGTGGTGCGTCGTGCCTTCGAAGCCGCCGTGCAGGACGACGACGCGGCGGCCGCTGTCGTACGTCATCGCGTGGCCCAGCCGGTCGCCGGGCGCGTGCGTCGTCACGACCTGCGTCCACGTCGTCCCGTCGTACTCCCAGGTCTCCGCCGTCGGGAAGCCGCCGTAGTACACGGTGACGCCGCGGCGGCTGTCGAAGGCGAGCGGCACCTCGAGACTCTTCGGCGGCTCGGCGGCGACGTTGCGCTCCCAGACGGTCTGCGCGGAGGCCGCGGGCGCGAGCGGGATCGCCGCCAGCGCGGAGAGAGCGAGGGCGGCGAGGCGTCGCCGCGGGAAGAGGCGTTGTCGCATGGGAGTTCCGTCCCGGTGTGGGGAGCGTCGGGCGCCCCGAGCCCACGGCGCGAGGCGGTTCACCGGGGCACAATCCGTGCGCCGGGGACGCGGGTCCCTGGATCCTGCCGGATCCTGACGGGTCCGCCAGGGGGGGCGAGCGGAGTGAAGACCGGGGCGTCGTGGACCGGCGGCTCGTCGCCCATGGCCCGCTGGAACTCCTCCAGCGAGATGCCGCCGCTCTCGTCGGCGTCCATGATCGCGATCACCGCGCGGATGCGCGTCTGCACCTGGATCGGGCGCAGGAGCTCGACCAGGTCGGACTCGGTGATCTGCCCGTCGAGGTCCAGATCGAGGCGGCGGAAGTGGGGGATCGGTCCGGCGATGAACGGCGGCTGGCGCGTCGCGTTGACGTCCAGCTCGCGCGCCTCGGCGACGCCGAACAGCTGCTCGATCGAGTCGACCTTGACGAACTCCCCGTCCAGCTCGTCGAAGATCGACGGGTCGTAGTTCGGCAGCGAGCTGGGGTCCGCCTCGGGGTCGGGCGTCGGCGGCGGGTAGGAGCCCAGCTGGCGCACCGTCGACTCGTAGACCTGCAGGAACTCCTCGCGGTCCACGCGGCCGTCGGTGTTGCGGTCGACGCGCGAGAAGCGCGCGCGGTCCATGTCGAGGCTCTCCTTCGCCTCGCGCAGGCTGATCCAGCCGTCGCCGTTGTAGTCGGCGATCGAGAAGTAGACGTGGCCCAGCTCGATGACCTCGGGCGAGAGCGCGTCGCGCTCGCCGCGCGTGCGCGGGCCCTGGTCCTCCGGCGGGGCGGCGGGGCGCGCGCCGCCGCGGCGGGAGCCGCCGCGCGAACCGCCGCGGTCGGGCGGTCCGAACAGACCGCCGTCCTGGACGCTGGTGAGCGCCGTCAGGGCGAGGACGAGGCCGGCGGCAGTGAGGGTCAGCGGGCGCATGGGGACGAGTCTAGGCGAAGACCTCTCCTCCATCGATCCGCAGAGGGGGGAGACCCGAGGAAAGTACGGAGCCCGGCTCGTTTTTTCATCGCGGCGCCCGCCGCCGGCCAAAGGCGGGCGGTGGGCGCCTCAGCCCGCGAGCTCGAGCACGCCCGCGGCCACGCGCTCCACCTGCTCCGGCGACAGGAAGGGGTGGATCGGCAGGCAGAGGATCTCGCGCGCCAGCGCCTCGGCGCCGGGGAAGTCGCCGGGGCCGTAGCCCCACTCCGCCGCGGCCTCCTGCTCGTGCACCGGGCGCGGGTAGTGGACCGCCGCGAAGATCTTGCGCTCGTGCAGGCCGGCCAGCACGCGGTCGCGCGCGCCCTCGCCGCGGACGCGCACGCCGTACTGGTGGTACGCGTGCACCGAGTTCGGCGCCACCGTCAGCGGTCGCACGACCTCCGACCCGGCGAACAGCTCGTCGTAGCGCTTCGCGTTCGCGCGGCGGCGCTCGTTCCACGCCTCGAGGTGCGGCAGCTTCACGTTCAGGATCGCGGCGTGCATCGCCTGCAGGCGCGAGTTCGTGCCGATCGACGCGTGCTGGTACTTCGCCGACGACCCGTGGTCGCGCAAGCGGTGCAACGCGGTCAGCACCGCGTCGTCGCGGCACAGGATGGCGCCGCCCTCGCCGGCCGTCCCCAGGTTCTTCGTCGGGTAGAACGAGAACCCGGCGGCGTCGCCGAGCTCACCGGCGCGCACGCCGTCGCGCTCGGCGGCGTGCGCCTGCGCGGCGTCCTCCAGCAGCGGCACCTGCTTCTCGTCGGCGAGCGCGCGGAACGCCTTCACGTCGACGAGCTGACCGTAGATGTGCACCGGCAGGATGCACGTCGTCTTCGCGTCACAAGCGGCGCGCGCCGCGTCGACGTCCATCAGGCCCGTGTCGGGGTCGACGTCGGCCAGCACGGGCTTCGCGCCGATCCACGCGATCGAACCCGCGGAGGCGAAGAAGGTGAACGGGCTGGTCACGACGTGGTCGCCGGGCTGCACGCCGAGCGCCTTCAGCGCCAGGATCAGCGCGTCCGTGCCGGAGCCGACGCCGACGCCGTGCTTCGCGCGCTGCAGCGCCGCGAAGTCGCGCTCGAAGGCCTCGACCTGCGGGCCGAGCACGTAGGCGCCCGAGTGCAGCGTCTCGAGCACCACGCGGTCGAGGGCGTCGCCGAGCTCCGCGCGCTCCGCGGCGAGGTCGACGGGCGGGATGGGGGCGTCGGTCATGGCGGGGGTGTTCATTTCGTCTCGCGGATCTCGCCGCTCTTCAGTTTGCCCCAGTAGTCGTTCAGCTCGCGCTTCACGACGCCGGACAGCAGCACGACCCCGAGGATGTTCGGGAACGCCATGCCGAGGATCATCAGGTCGCCGAAGTTCAGGATGTTCTTGGACGTCACGATCGAGCCGGCGAAGGTGCACAGCAGGAAGATGACGCGGTACAGCACCGACGAGCCGTCGCCGAACAGGTAGGCCCAGCAGCGCTCGCCGTAGTACGACCACGAGATCATCGTCGAGAAGGCGAAGAGCATCACCGCGACGGACAGCACCAGCGGGAACCAGCTGATCACGTCGCCGAAGGCCTTCGACGTCAGGCCCGCGCCGTTGTCGTCCGCGATGTAGGTCGCGAGCTCGGGGTTCACCGAGGAGTCGTACATGCCCGTGATCACGATCACGAGCGCCGTCATCGTGCAGACCACGATCGTGTCGATGAAGGGCTCCAGCAGCGCGACGATGCCCTCGCGCACCGGGTACTTCGTCTTCGCGCAGGAGTGCGCGATCGCCGCCGAGCCGACGCCGGCCTCGTTCGAGAAGGCCGCGCGCTTGAAGCCCTGGATCAGCACGCCGAGGAAGCCGCCGTACATCGCCTTCGCGTCGAACGCGCCGGCGAAGATCGTCCCGAAGGCCGCCGGGATCTCGGCGAAGTGCGAGCCCAGCACGAACAGGCAGCCGAGCACGTACACGGCGCACATCGCGGGCACGATCTTCTCGGCGGTCGCGGCGATGCGCTGGATGCCGCCCAGGATCACGACGCCGACCATGATCGTCATGATCAGGCCGTACAGCCACGAGTTCGGGCCGGCGGGGGAGTCGAAGGCGGCGATCAGCGGCGTCGCGGTGTCCGACAGGAACGGCACCGATTCCTTCAGCGCGTTCAGCGACTGGTTCACCTGGAAGGTGTTGCCGCCGCCGAACGAACCGCCGATGCACAGCACGGCGAACAGGACGGCGAGCAGCTTGCCGAGCGGCG
>JAUHYB010000132.1 GCA_030426745.1 bacterium | reverse complement strand
CGCGCGGCCGCCGGTGAAAAAACGAGCCCGGCTCGGTACTTTCCCCCTACACCCCCCCACGGGTTGAGACATCGCGGGTCCCTCCGTATGTTGGGCGGGTACGCGAGATCGCCGCGTGCACCCGCCCGAGTCCCCTCACGATGCACGCCATGCTGCGAAGCCTCACCCTGCTGCTGGTCGGCCTCCCCCTCGCCGCCTGCGGCTCGACCGGCACCTCGGACTACACCAAGTCCGACATCACCGGCATCCCGATGACGATCAAGCTCGTCGACTACCGCAACGGGAACGTCGTGCGGCTGGTCAACGACTCGCACTCGGACCGCGTCGAGACCTACTCGACCGAGCGCCACACCGCCGGCACCAAGGTCGCGTCCGACGAGATCGTCGCCGAGACGATCAAGTACGTGAAGGAGCAGGGCTTCGACCGCTACGCCGTGCGCGGCATGGCCCCCTTCCGCAGCTCGGACTACAACAAGGCCCTCGAGATCGACGACCCGGACGGCGTGCGCTACTTCGCGCTGCACCCGGGCTCGACGCAGGAGGAGTTCCAGACGATGAACGCCTGCGCCGTCGGCCTGATCCAGATCTACAACAACGTGCACGCCGCGCAGGCGGTCACGAACACCTCCGGCGCCGACCTGTTCGACCAGCAGAAGCGCGCGCTGCAGCAGCAGAACCAGCAGCAACTGCGAGAGCAGAACCGCTGATGCGCGACGCCGGGCGAGATGCCGCGCGGGGCACGGACGGCCGCAGGGCCGCCGCCGTCATCCCCGCCCGCATCGGCTCGACGCGGCTCCCGCGCAAGATGCTGCTGGCCGAGACCGGCACGCCGCTCGTCGTGCACACCGCGCGGGCCGTGGCGGCCTGCGCCGCGATCGAGCGCGTGGTCGTGGCGACCGACTCCGACGAGGTGCTCGCCGCCGCCCGGGACCACGGCGTCGACGCGCTGATGACGCGCGCCGACCACGCCAGCGGCACCGACCGCGTGCACGAGGCCGCCGAGCGCCTCGCGGCGGACGGCGACGGCCCCTACGACGTGATCCTGAACGTGCAGGGCGACGAGCCGGACGTGGCGGCGCAGGACCTGGCCGCGCTGGTCGACTGCTTCGCCGACGAGGGCGTCGAGTTCGCCAGCCTGTGGGCGCCGATCGACGACCAGGCCGACCTCGCGTCGCCGGCCGTCGTCAAGGTCGTGCTGGACGAGCGCGGCGACGCGCTCTACTTCTCGCGCGCGGCCGTCCCCGACGCGCGGCACGCGCGCGACGGCGCGGCGCCGACGTACCGCCGACACGTGGGCGTCTACGCCTTCCGTCCCGCGGCGCTGGCGCGCTTCTGCGCCCTGCCCCCCGGCGCGCTCGAGCGCGTCGAGAACCTCGAACAACTCCGTTGGCTCGAAGCCGGCGGCCGCCTGCGGGTCCTCCCCGCCTCGCGGCGCCCGCGCGGCATCGACACGGCGGAGCAGTACGCGGACTTCGTCCGCAACACCGCCTCCACGCCCGATTCGCACAGCTCCTCCTCCGACTCGCAGAGGGCACGTACCTGATGGTCAAGCACATCTTCGTCACCGGCGGCGTCGTCTCCAGCCTCGGCAAGGGCCTGACGTCGGCCGCACTCGGCATGATCCTCGAGCGCCGCGGCTTGAAGGTCTCGCTGCAGAAGCTCGACCCCTACATCAACGTCGATCCGGGCACGATGAGCCCGTACCAGCACGGCGAGGTCTACGTCACCGACGACGGCGCGGAGACGGACCTCGACCTCGGTCACTACGAGCGCTACACGCACGCGAAGCTGACGCAGTCGTCGAACTACACGACGGGCAAGATCTACTCGTCGGTGATCGCGAAGGAGCGTCGCGGCGACTACCTGGGCCGCACGGTGCAGGTGATCCCCCACATCACCGACGCGATCAAGGAGGCGATCCACGACGGCGCGCCCGACGACGTCGACGTCGCGATCACCGAGATCGGCGGCACGGTCGGCGACATCGAGTCGCTGCCGTTCCTGGAAGCGGTGCGCCAGTTCGCGCTCGAGGCGCCGCCCGGCGACTGCATCTTCCTGCACGTCACGCTGCTGCCCTACCTGCGCGCGTCCGGCGAGCTGAAGACCAAGCCGACGCAGCAGTCCGTCGGCAAGCTGCGCGAGATCGGCATCCAGCCGGACATCCTCGTGTGTCGCACCGAGGTGCACATGACGCGCGAGATGGCGCAGAAGATCAGCCTGTTCTGCAACGTGCGCCCCGAGTGCGTGATCGAGGAGCGCGACGTCGACTTCTCGATCTACGAGCTGCCGGTGGACCTGGTGAACGCGGGGCTCGATCGCCTGATCGCGGCGCGCCTCGGCCTGGACGTGACGGCGCCGACCGACCTCACCGACTGGAAGCAGATGCTGGAGCGCATCCGCGCGACCAAGCAGCGCTGCGAGATCGCCGTCGTCGGCAAGTACATCCAGCTGCACGACGCCTACAAGTCGATCTACGAGTCGCTGGACCACGGCGGCATCGCGTCGGAGTGCGAGGTCGTGCTGCGCAAGGTCAGCGCGGAGGACGTGCACGTGAAGGGCACGCAGCTACTCGACGGCGTCGACGGCGTCCTGGTGCCCGGCGGCTTCGGCGAGCGCGGCCTGGAGGGCAAGATCGCGGCGATCCGCTACGCGCGCGAGAACGGCATCCCGTTCTTCGGCATCTGCCTGGGCATGCAGTGCGCGGTGATCGAGTACGCGCGCAACGTGCTCGGGTTCGAGGGCGCGCACACGGCGGAACACTCGCCGCACACGCCGCACCCGGTGATCGCGCTGATGCCCGACCAGGAGGACGTCGACGACATGGGCGGCACGATGCGCCTGGGCGCGTACGACTGCACCTTGTCGGAGAGCAGCCTGGTGCACCGGCTGTACGGCACGACGGAGATCTCCGAGCGCCACCGCCACCGCTACGAGTTCAACAACGACTACCACGAGGCGTTCGAGAACTCCGCGATGCGCCTCGTCGGTCACAACGAGAAGCGCGGGCTGGTCGAGATCGTCGAGATCCCCGACCACCCCTTCTTCGTCGGCGTGCAGTTCCACCCCGAGTTCAAGAGCCGCCCGCTGGGCCCGCACCCGATCTTCGCGGGCTTCGTGGCCGCGGCGCTCGAACACGCGAAGGGCGCGGAGAACGGCGCGCGCACGCCGGAGCGGGAGCACTCGGCGTGACGGGCGAAGAGCGCACGGCCGCGGACATGCCGCTGCCCGGCGGCAACTTCCGCCTGTTCATCACGCGCCTGTCGTACCAGGCGCTGATGTCGCTCGGGATGATCGAGAACCCGCTGACGAACACCAAGCAGGTGCAGCTGCCGAACGCGAAGATGCTGATCGAGGACCTCGAGATGCTGCACGCGAAGACGGCCGGGAACCTGGACGACGACGAGCGCGAGCACCTGGAGAAGCTGATCGGCGACCTGCACAAGGCGTACGAGTCGGCCGAGGAGTGACGTCGCAAGGCGACGTCACTCCGGCACCGCCTCCCCGCCGTACAGCGCCGCGAGCTCGCGGAGCCGCGTCGACAACCGCGCTCGCACCTCCGCCAGCTCCGGGTCGTCGTACCGGTTGCGGAGCTCCTCGGGATCGGTCTCGAGGTCGTACAGCTCCCACTCCGCGAGCCCCGGGAACTCGATCAGCTTGTAGCGCGCGTCGCGCACGCCGCGGTGCGGCTCGACGGCGTGGATGCCGACCTCGGAGTACTCGTAGTAGACGTCCTCGCGCCAGTCCGCGGGCGTCTCGCCGCGCAGCGCGGGCACCAGGCTCGCGCCGTGCATGTCGGGCGGCGCGGCGACGCCGGCGGCGTCCAGCAGGGTCGGCGCGAAGTCGGTGTTCTGCGCCGGCAGCGCGCTGCGCGTCCCCGCCCGCGCGACGCCCGGCCAGCGCACGACGAGCGGCATGCGCAGCGACGGCTCGTACATCCAGCGCTTGTCGTACCAGCCGTGCTCGCCGAGGTAGAAGCCCTGGTCCGAGCTGTAGACGACGATCGTGTCGTCCGCGAGGCCCGCGTCGTCCAGCCAGTCGAGCAGCCGCCCGATGCTGTCGTCGACGCCGGCGACGCAACGCAGGTAGTTCTTCATGTAGCGCTGGTACTTCCAGCGCACGAGGTCGCGCCCTTCGAGCTCCGCGGCGCGGAAGGCGGCGTTCTCCGCCGCGAAGGTCGCGTCCAGCGCGGCGCGCTGCTCGCCCGTCAGGCGCGCGAGGCTCGACGCGGTCCAGCGATCCGGGCCGTGCAGCTCGACGCTCGCGTCCGCCGGCGGCACGCACAGGTCGTAGAACAGGTACATGTGCCGGTCGATCTCCATCTCCTGCGCGGCGGCCGCGGAACTGCGCGTCGCGTAGTCGTCGAACAAGGTCGGCGGTTCGGGGACCTCGGCGTCCGCGTACATCCCGAGCTGGTTCGGTCCCGGCAACCACGGGCGGTGCGGCGCCTTGTGCTGGCACATGAGCAGGAAGGGCTCGTCCGCGTCGCGTTGCCCCTCGAGCCACTCGATCGCCAGGTCGGTCGTGACGTCGGTCACGTAGCCGTGGCGGCGGAGCTTCCCGACGGACGTCAAGAAGTCGGGCTCGTAGTAGCTCCCCTGCCCCGGCAGCACCTCCCAGTGGTCGAAGCCGGTCGGATCGCTCTTCAGGTGCCACTTGCCGATCAGCGCCGTGGTGTATCCCGCGTCCTGCAGGATCGACGCGAGGTGCGGCTGCGCGCCGTCGAAGACGTCGCCGTTGTCCGCCACGCCGTTGGCGGCGCTGTGCTTGCCCGTCAGGACCGTGGCGCGGCTGGGCGCGCAGATCGCGTTGCCGCAGAAGACGTTGTCGAACACGACGCCCTCGGCGGCGAGGCGGTCGATGTTCGGCGTGCGGTTGACGCGCGAGCCGTAGGCCGAGATGGCGGCGGTGGCGTGGTCGTCGCTGAAGACGAACAGGATGTTCGGCCGGGCGGCGGGTTGCGCGGACGGTTCCGGTACCTCGCCGGCCGGCTGGGTCGAAGTCGAAGATCCGCCGTCAGTCGCGGCGCAAGCGAGCAGCAGACCGAACGCAGGCAGGATCGAGGCTCTCATCTCGTCGATCCTATGTGATGCGCGGAAGCCGTACCGACCCGAAATCTTACGGGCTCCGCTCCAGATCGAGATCACGGGAGAGGCTGGCCGCGCGCGCGACATTCTGCTCACCTGTGTTCGTGCCGCCCGCCGAATCCGGACACCACGATCGCGCCGAGCTCACGCGCTTCCTGAACGAACTCGGGGCGGGACGTCCCGAGGCGGAAGCGGACTTGATGCCGTTGCTCGTCGCCGAGCTGCAGCGCCTCGCGCGCTCGGCCGTCGGCGCCGATCGAGCGGGCGAGACCTTGCAAGCCACCGCGCTGGTGAACTCCGCCTACCTGAAGCTGTTCGGCAACGCGCAGCGCGAGTGGGAGAGTCG
Organism: bacterium; assembly: GCA_030426745.1. GTDB lineage: Bacteria > Planctomycetota > UBA1135 > UBA1135 > JACKHV01. The sequence continues at coordinate 3,464 of JAUHYB010000132.1, read as the reverse complement.
CAAGCACTTCTTCGTCGTCGCGGCCCGAGCGATGCGTCAGCTGGTCATCGATCACGCGCGCTACCGAGGCCGGGACAAGCGGGGCGGCGGCGTCTCCGCGATCACGCTGAACGAAGACCTGGTCGCGGACACGATCGGTGACGACCGCGTCCTGGACCTGGACGAAGCGCTGACCGAACTCGAAGCGCTCGAGCCGCGCCAGGCGCGGGTCGTCGAGCTGCGGTACTTCGCGGGCCTCGAAGTCGAAGAGACGGCGCAGGTGCTCGAGGTGTCGAAGACGACGGTCGAGCGCGATTGGCGCTTCGCGCGCGCCTGGTTGACCAAGCGCATCGGCGAGCGCTGATCGGGACCGACTACTTGTCGAAGTCCGCCATCGTCCGGTTCAACGCGGCGAGCGCGGCTTCGTCACCGAGCGCGGTGTAGACGTCACCGAGCACCCGACCCGCGAATCGATACAGCCCGGCGGCGATGCGCAGGTCATCGCGTTGCTCCTCGAAGGCGGGCGCGAGCACATCGCGGGCCGCCCCCGGGTCGTCCAGGCCCAGCAGAGCGCGCGCGGACAAGACCTTCGCCTCCATCTCGTCGTTCGCGGTCAAGGCAGCGAGTTGCGCCGAGCGGAAGGCGGCGAGCGCGTCGTCGTAACGCTGCGCGCCGATCAACGCGTCCCCCAGGCGCAGCGCCATGACGCCTGTCGTCCCCTCGCCGTCGCCGAACAGCTCGCGTTGCAACTCGTAGGCGACGGAGAAGTTCTCGACCGCGGCGTCGTAGTCGCGCAGGCTGTCGTAGCAGAAGCCGATCTCGAAGGTGCAGGTCGCCACATAGGGATGGCGCGGACCGCGCACCTCGACTTCCAGGTCGCGCGCCATCTCCAGCGGGACGAGCGCGTCCTCCGGACGGCGCAAGCGTCGCAACAACGACCCTTCGTTGTAGAGCGCCGTCGCGAGGTTCAGCTTGTTCGTGTCCGGGTCGGCCAGCCGCAAGGCGTTGGCGGATTCCTGCGCAGCCAGCGCGCCTTCCAGGTCGCCGCGCCAGCTCTTCGTCACGCCGATCGCTTCGAGCAAGCGCGCGCGGTCCTCGTCGGTCACGCCGGAGTCGGGCGTCGCGTTGCGCTCCGCCTCCTCCAACAGGGACGCCGCTTCGTCGACGCGCCCCAGCTCGAGCAAGCTCGTGGCGACCCCCATCAACGGCCCGAAGCGCGCCCGGCTGGGCTCTTCACGCAGCGCGCGCATGATCTCGAGGTGCCGGTACATGTGGGTCAAGGCCTCTTCGTGGCGCCGCATCCCGACGAGCAAGGTGCCGAGGTCTCCGTGGACCATCGCGACGTCGGGGTGGTCGGGGCCGAGGCGTTCGACGCGCGTCGCGAGCGCGGCTTCGAAGAGCTCCGCCGCTTCGTCCGGACGCCCGAGCTCGCGGTACAACTGCCCGACCAGGAGTTGCGCGGTCGCGGTGCGCAGGTGGTCCTCGCCCATCCGCGCGCGGATGTCCTCCAGCGAACGCTCCGCCAGCTCCGCCGCTTCGGTCAACTCGCCGGCGTCGCCCAGCGACACAGCGAGCGCGTTGCGAGCGGCGACGACCGCGCTCGGCGTCGCCAGCGGCGCGGCTTCCGTCTCGCGCAAGATCGCGCGCAACCGGTCGATCACGTCCGTGCGATCGCCGTGGGCCCAGTCGAAGCGCGCCAGGCGACGCTGCGCTTCGAGCGTCGCGGGATGGTGCGGCCCGTAGCTCTCTTCGCGCAGAAGAGCCGCGCGCGCCAGGAGGTCACGCGTCACTGCCGGCTCCGCGCCGCCGCTGCGCTCGATCAACGTGCCGAGCGCGCCCAGGCTGTCGGCGAGTTCCCAAGCCTCCGCGCCGTTCGACTCGCGCAACGCGAGGCCCGCGCGCACGTGGCGTTCGGCCTTGTCCCAGGCGCCGATCGCCAGGTAGCCCCTGCCGATCGCTTCGTGCAGGGCCGCGGTGACCAGCGGCGAACGTCCGCCGTCGTCGTCCAGGATCGCTTCGGAGCGCTCGATCATGTGCAACACGCGCGCGTCGGGGCCTTCGCGCTCGGGATCGATCGACGCGAAGAAGTCCGTCATCAACCGCGACACCTCGACCGCGCGATCCATCCGCTCTTCGGCTCTCGCCGCGGCCGATTGCGCCTCGCGCGCCTTCCACGCCGTGCCCGCCAGACCCAGCAGCAACGCGAAGATCACCGCGCCCGTCGCCGTGACCAGGATCCGATGCCGGCGCACGAACTTCCGCGCGCGGTACGTGCGCGTCATCGGCCGCGCGAGGATCGGCAAGTCGCTCGCGTGACGCCGCAGGTCTTCCGCGAACCGGGCCGCGCTCTCGTACCGACGTCGCGGATCCTTCTCCAGCGCCTTCGCGACGATCGTCTCCAGGTCACCACGCAGCTCGCCGTCGCGCGTACCGAGCAACGGAGGATCCGTATCGACCACGACACGCGCCGCGCGGTGCATCGCCATGCCGCCGACGTCGTAGGGACGCTCGCCGCACAGCAACTCGTACGCGATCGCGCCCAGCGCGTAGATGTCCGAGCGACCGTCGACCGCCGAGCTGTCGCCGCGCACCTGCTCGGGGCTCATGTACTGCAAAGTGCCGATCACCGCGCCGGTGCGCGTGACCGCCGTGGAGCCTGCATCGTCACCGTCGGTGATGCGCGCCACGCCGAAGTCGAGGACCCGCGGCCGCCCCTCCGCGTCGACCATCAGGTTCGACGGCTTCAAGTCGCGGTGCACGATGTGTCGGTCGTGTGCGTGCTGCACCGCGTCCGCGATCTTCGCGAGCACGTCAACGCGCGCTTCGAGCGACGGCCGCGCTTCTCGCGCCCACTCCGAGAGCCCGCGACCGTCCACGAGCTCCATCGCCAGGTAGGCGCACGACTCGCCGCCCAGGTCCGCCGTGCCGGCCTCGTAGACCTTCGCGATCGAAGGATGACCGAGCCGCCCGAGCACGTCGCCCTCGCGCGCGAAGCGCGACATCGCTTCCGCGCCGAGCAGCCCGTTGCGCAGCACCTTCAACGCCACCCGTCGCCGGGGCTTGTCCTGCTCCGCGAGCCACACGACCCCCATCCCCCCCCGCCCGAGTTCGCCCAGGATGCGGAAGTCCCCGATCCGCTCGGGCCGCTCCGCCCGTGGTGCGCCGAGGCCGGTGGGCGTGTCGAGCGGCGACTCCGCCGATTCGTCCGCGCGCAGCAGCGCTTCGACTTCAGCGGCGACTTCGGGCTGCGCTCCGCGAAGTGCGGCGAGTCGCCGCTCGCGCTCCCTCGCGTCGAGATCGCAGAGCTCGTCGAAGAGGGCGTAGACCGCGGCGTGCCGGTCTTCGGGACTGGAGGAGCCGGGGAAGGACGTCACGCGGAGGAGTGTACGCGGTGCGCGGACGAGCCCGAAGCGCGGTCCACGCGGGGAAAGTACCGAGCCGGGCTCGTTTTTTCACCGGCAGCGACACGCGACGAGCCGCGCAGG
>JAUHYB010000626.1 GCA_030426745.1 bacterium | reverse complement strand
TACCGCCTGTCGAACTCCGCGGCGGTCGTTCTGCGCTGACGCGTCCCGTCGCCGGAACCATCGTTCCGTGGGTGTCTCTCGCCCCTGGAACGCGGGACGAGAGCGCGCCCTTTGCGGGATCCGCGTGTCGGGCGTAGTCTCGACAGCCTCTGCTCGCCACGTCCTCTGCAAGAGGTCCCGCCATGTCCGCCGCTCGCGTCGCTTCGCTGTTCGCGTCCGTCCTGCTGTTCACCGCTCCGCTCTTCGCGCAGACGACCTGGGTGGTCGACGACGGCGGCGGAGCGGGCGTCGACTTCACGACGCTGACCGCCGCGGTCGCCGCCGCGAGCGACGGTGATCGGATCCAGCTGCACTCGGGGATCTACTCCGGCGACGTCCTCATCACCAAGGGGCTGACGATCACGCATGTCGGCGCCGGCTCCGATCCGCGCATCCTGGGCAGCGTGTCGGTCCATGGGTTGCCGCCCGCACAGGAGGTCCGTCTGTCAGGACTGCGCGTGCGCGGCTTGGAGCTCACGAGTTGTCGCGGGGCCGTGATCCTCTCGGAAGTGGAGGTGGAGGAGCACTCCCTGAATTCGCCGGGGGCGACGATCCGCCGCTGCTCGAAGGTGCGCTTCGTCCGTTGCATCGTCCACGGCTACGTGCCTCATCCCGGCATGGAGGTGCTCGCGTCGCGCGTGGAGCTCACCTCGACCTCGGTGGTCGGCGGCGATGGATACTGGAGCTCGCCGGCGCCGCACGGAGTCGGTGGTACCGGGATGGTCGTCGGAGACCGGTCGATCGTGAGCGTCAACTGCAGCTTCATCGGCGGCGGCAAAGGCGCGGACTCGAACAGTACGAACGGCCCCTTCGGCGCCGACGGAGGCACCGGCCTCCACGTCGAAGCGGGCGGGTCCCTGCACGTTCGCGGCGGCGGAACGCAGGGCGTGTTCGGCGGCTCAGCGCACGGCGTGTACGGCGGCGGAGGAGGTTGGGGTGATGACGACGACCTCTACACCCAGGACGGCATCGGCGGCACCGGCGCGATCAACCACGGAACGGCCGTCCTGTCGAACGCCGACTTCTGGGGCGGGAACTTCCCCTGGCCCGGTCACCGCGAGCTCGAGGGCATTTCGTACTGGGGTACCGGCACGGTGACGTACCTGACCCCCTTCCTGCCGGCCATGAACGTCGACGCCGCGGGGCTGGGGGCCGGAGCCGTGCCCCTCGTGCTGTACGGAGAGCCCGGCGAGGACGTCTCGCTGCTCATCGGCGACCGCGTGCAGACGAACACGACGATCGGTTTCGACTCTCCCTTGCTCGTCGAGATCGACGACGTCGTGTTCATCGGGACGATCCCCGCGAACGGTGAGCTGCTGCACACCTTCGACGCGCCCGCGGGCTGGGTCCCCGGCGACCTCGTCGCGTTGCAAGCGATGGTGCTGACGGCGGAGGGTTACCGCCTGTCGAACTCCGCGGCGGTCGTGCTGCGCTGACGCAGCAGCGTCGAGAGGGAACGTACGGAGCCGGGCTCGCTTCTTCACCGCCGCGGCGCGCGCCAACCGCCGCCGAGGCGCCTCGCGAGCAGGCGGTCGGCGAGGCGCGGGGCGACGAGGCCCAGGATCGTCAGCGCGTGCCACTTCTTGCGCATGCTGCGCTCGGGGCGCGGCGCGCGGGCGAGCGCGAGCACCTCGGCCGCGACGTCGTCCGGTCCCGCGGCGCCGGCCAGGTCGGGGTCCGGCAGGCCCGCGGGGTTCGGTTGCGCCTCGAAGAAGCCGGTCGCGGTCAGCGCGGGGTTCAGGGTGCAGACGGCGATGTCCTCGTCCGCCCACTCGACGCGCAGGCCCTCGGAGAAGGAACACAGCGC
>JAUHYB010000625.1 GCA_030426745.1 bacterium | reverse complement strand
GCGAGCGACGCGGCCCTGCGCCACGGCGCCGTCGGCGGGCAGCCGATCGTCGGCGGCGCGACGGGCCTGCGCGAGTTCGTCCGCCGCCTGCACGGGCTGCGCGACGCCCAGCGCGCCGCGACCCGGGTCGGCGGCTTCCGGGACACGCGCGGGGCCGAGCGCAACGCGCGGGTCGTCTCATTGGGGCGCCTCGCCGTGAACACGCGGGCCACGGCGACCGCGCTGGGTTCGGCCGAGGAGGTGAACACGGTGCCGACCTCGTACGGCCCGTCGCGCCCGAGCTTCGCCGGCGGCTCGACGTCGGACCCGACCGTCGGCGGGGTCTACGACGGCGCCCAGGGCGACGACACGCTCACGGTCACCGCGCGCTTCGGCGGCGTCGTCGGCCTCACGCTCGTGCGCTTCGACGTCACCGACGGCGAAGGCGCGGTGGTCGAGACGATCGACGTCGGCTTCGGCGACGCGGACGACGTGTTCCAGCTCTCCAACGGCCTGGAGCTGTCGTTCTCCGGCGGTTCCGTCGTCGGCGGCGACGCGTTCACGATCGACGTGTCCGCGAGCGTCGGCAGCCGCGTGCGCACCGACGTCGCGTTCGACGGACAGGGGCCGGACGCGCCCGGCTTCGACCCCGGCGTGACGGTCAGCGCGGGCAGCTTCCAGGTGAACGGGGTCGCGATCTCCGTCGCGGCGGACGACACGATCGACGCGGTGCTGCAGCGCATCACGCAGTCCGACGCCGATGTCGTGGCGCGGTTCGACGACGCGACGGAGACCGTGCAGCTCGAGCGGCGCACGCTCGGTCCGGACGCGACGATCGCGCTCGGCGCGGACTCGTCGGGCTTCCTGGACGCCGTCAAGCTGTCGGGCGCCGCGTCCGTCGCCGGTCGCGCGGACGAGCGCGCCGAAGCGCTGCGCGACGTCGCGGCCTTCGCGGGCGTTTCGTCGGGGATCGTCCGCGTGAACGGCGTCGACGTCGCGATCGACGTCGCGAACGACACGCTGCTGGACGTGCTGCGGCGCGTGGGGGACGCGGGCGCGTCGGCCGTCTTCGACGAGCGCACGGGCCGCGCGCGCATCGAGTCCATGGCGGACGCGCCGCTGGTCCTGGAGGACGTCGGCGACACGGGGTTCTTCGCGGCGCTCGCGATCCAGGACGGCGTGTACCGGCCGCGCGAGGAGGCGGGCGGCGTGCGCTTCCGCGATCCGGACGCGTTGCGCTCGAAGCTCGGCGCCCTGCTGCGCGAGCTGGCGCGCGTGCAGGACACGACCGTGGGCGGCTACGGCGCGGGGACCGCGTCCGGGGTGTTGCAGCAGCTCGACGCGCTGGTCGCCGACGTCTACGAGCGGCGCCTGGGTCGGCGCGGCGAGGGGACGCTGCGCTCGGGTCTCGGCATCGACTACGCGCGCGACGCGGGCGGTTCGAGGCGGCTGGAGGCGAGCGCCTCGCGCCTGCGCGCAGCGATGGACGGCGACGCCGGCGCGCTGGCGGACTTCCTGTTCGCCGACGAGCGCGGGGACGACCCGGGCGGCCTGCTCGTCGCGCTGGGCGAGCGCCTGGACGGCGTGCTCGAGGCGACCGAGCGCATGCTCGCGCCCGGCGAGGGCGTCGGACTGCGCGTCGACCGGCTGGCCTGAGCGCCTCGCTCCGCGCGGGGCGTTCACAAGACACCGACGCGACCTTACGCGACCGGGACACGGGCGGCGTCCGCCGCGGCTAGCATGGGACCAAGGAGGTCCCGTCATGCGTACCCGTCTCGCGCTCGCGCTCTCGTCCGTCCTGTTCGCGCTGTCCCCGTCCGCCGACGCGCAGGTCCTCGTCCAGGAGGACTTCGAGGCCGGCGACTTCCCGAAC
>JAUHYB010000624.1 GCA_030426745.1 bacterium | reverse complement strand
TGGACCGCTCGGGCGGCTGCAGCCGCCCGCGAGGTCCATCCCTGCAACGGCGCAGTGAGCCTCCGGGACACGGCCGAGCGCCCGCACGGCCCCAGTCGCGGTTTCACGCAACGACCGCAAAGGTGCGAAGAGCGCGAAGAAGAACGAACCACGGGTACGCGCGGCCGCAGCAGCAGAAGTAGGAGTCCACCGCCCGCAGCCGCCCGCGCGGTCCATTCCGGCAACACTTCAGTGAGGCGCGTCCGGGGCTCTCTCCGCCCCGTCTTCGCCTGGAGGGTCCCCGTATCAGTCGGCGGTCCCGCACGCGGCGCGCGACGCCTCGGCCAGGAGCTCCGCCGCAACGCTGATCGCGATCGCGGTCGGCTCCTTGGACGACGGCCCCAGCCCGATCGGGCAGCGCACGCGCGCGATCTGCTCCGGCGTGTAGCCCTTCGCGACGAGCCGCTTCTGGAAGCGCGCCCACTTGCGGTCGCTGCCGATCAACCCGAGGTACGCGAGGTCGTCGCGGCGCAGCGCCGCCTCGACGATGCGCTGGTCCAGGTCGTGGCTGTGCGTCATGATCACGACGCGCGCGCCCGCCGGCAGCTCGTCGACCTCGCCCTCGGGCGCGTCGACCAGGCGCAGCTCGTACGGCCGCTCCTTCGGCAGGCGCGGACGGATCTCGCCCTCCTCGCGCGGGTCGATCAGCTCGACGCGGCAGCGCAGGTAGTCGGCGAGCCCGCCGAGCGCCTGCGCGACGTGGCCCGCGCCGAAGACGTACAGCGGGCTGGTGCGCCACACGAAGCTCTCGACCAGGAGCTGCACGACGCCGCCGCAGCACTGGCCGGCCGACTCGGACAGCGGCAGCTCCATCGCGCGCGTCGTCGACGTGCCGCCGTTCACGAGCTCGGTCGCCGCCTCGATCGCGAGCTGCTCCAGCCGCCCGCCGCCGATCGTCCCCCACACGAGGTCGCCGCCGGCGACGATCATGCGCGCGCCGGCCTCGCGCGGCACGCTGCCCTTCGAGCCCGACACGACGACGACGGCGCAGGGCGTGCCGGCGTCGCGCAGGGCGGCGAGTTCCTCGATCCACGACTGGGAGGGGTCCATCGGTCGAGCAGTCTAGCCCGCGAGGGGCCCCGGACCCCCTCTGGAGCACGGACAGGGGCACCGATCCATTCGAACGCATTGATTTCCAGTCTCCGCGGGCTCCGCGCGCCGCGGCATGGCCCAGATCCATTCGATCCGATGGAAACCACGGACCAATCCATTCGATCACATGATTCCCCTTGCCCCGGCGGCCGTCCCCGGCCGAAATACAGGCTCGTCCATCCGATCGAAGTGATCCCGATGCAATCCTCTCCGATCCACGTCCGACTCGGTCGCGCCATCCGCGACCGGCGCAAGTCCCTCGGCCTGAAACAGACGGACGTCTGCGCGCTGGCCGGCGTCGGCCCCGCCTTCCTCTACTCGCTGGAACACGGGAAGCCGTCCGTCCGCCTCGACAAGCTCACCGCCGTCCTGTCGGTGCTCGGGCTCGGGCTCGAGCTGGGCGAACGGTCCGGCGTGCTGGAGGTCGACCCGCGACTGGAGGCGGAGCGGTGACCGATACCGAGTCCGCACGGGACGCCGAGGCGCTCATCGTGCGCCGCGGAGAGCGCGTGGTCGGCCGTCTGGAGCGCACCGACTTCGGCGCCCGCTTCCGCTACGAGCCCGACGTGGTCGCTGCCCCCCGCGACGAGCTCGCCGTGTGCTTCCGCATGCCAGTGCGTGAAGCGCCGTACGAGTCGCGCGGGACGAACGTGCATCCGTTCTTCGCGGGCCTGTTGCCCGAGGGTCTCCGGATGCGCGCGCTCGTCCGCGGGACGAAGAC
>JAUHYB010000131.1 GCA_030426745.1 bacterium | reverse complement strand
GACTTCTACCACCAGACCGACGCCAGCGTCGTCGACCTGCTGGAGCGCCGCGCCGAGCAGGCGGGCGCGCCGCACCGCGCGGAGATCGTCGAGATCCTGGGCGCGTTGCGCTCGCGCAAGCTGTGGAAGCGCGCGTGCGTCTTCCCGCGCTACGAGAACGAGGACGTGCAGGAGAGCCTGGTGAAGCGCTTCTTCGCCGAGGGCGGCGCCGAGCAGCGCGCGGAGGTCGAGGAGCGCATCCGCGACCTGGTGCGCTTCGCGACGGGCCGCGAGCTGCGCGTGACGGTGTACTGCCCGGCGAAGCGCATGCAGCTGAAGGAAGCGCGCACGCACGTCCGCTGGCCGGGTCGTGACGGGGTCGCGCCGCTGTCGGAGTTCGCCGACGAGGTCCCGCGCCTGGCCGACCTCGAGCGCAGCTACCGCAACCTGTGGAAGTTCTACGTCTTCGCCGACACGGCCGACCCCGACCTGCTGCGCAAGGTGCAGGAGGTCGCGAAGCAGGAGTTCGCGGGGGCGACGAACGCGTACACGGCGGGCTGAGCGTGGGGTACTCGGTACCCCACGCTCGCGGCTTGCGCGCTTCATACACGCCGCTCGAAAATCCGAGGTGCCCGCCGTCGCATCGCCCCCTTCGAGCCTCCCTCCGCCGCGACGCCTCGCGCGATCCCCACGATCCCCTCCCTCCCATGACGAACCTGCTCAACCGGCGCCACCTGCTGGCGGCTGGACTCACGTTGCCCGTCGGGGCGTCCCTCGCCCGCGCGTCCCAGGACGCGGCCCCCGCGGCTCCCGAGAAGAACGGCAAGCGGCTGCTGGTCCTGGGCGGCACGCGCTTCCTCGGCCCGGCGATCGTCCACGACGCGCTGGCGCGCGGCTACGAGGTGACGCTGTTCAACCGCGGCAAGTCGAACCCCGGGATGTTCCCCGACCTCGACACGCGCATCGGCGACCGCAACACCGGCGACCTGGCGTCGCTGGAAGAGGGCGAGTGGGACGTCGTCGTCGACACCTCCGGCTACGTGCCGGACCACGTGCGGCAGACGGCCGAGCTGCTGAAGGACCGCGCCGGTCACTACGTCTTCGTCTCGACGATCTCGGTCTACGCCGAGTTCGGCGCGGCGCACACCGACGAGACGGCGGCGGTCGGCACGGTCGAGCCCGACGTGCTGGCGGGGATCAAGACGATCGGCGACAGCTTCCAGGGCGGCGGTCAGCTGTACGGGCCGTTGAAGGCGCTCTGCGAGGAAGCGGCGGAAGCGGCGATGCCCGGCCGCGTCGCGAACCTGCGCAGCGGCTTGATCGTCGGGCCCGAGGACGGCTCGGACCGCTTCACCTACTGGTGCGCGCGGATCGAGCGCGGCGGCGAGGTGCTGGCGCCGGGCGACCCCGACGCCGAGGTGCAGTTCGTCGACGTGCGCGACCTGGGCCGCTTCTGCGTGACCTGCGGCGAGGACCGCGTCGCCGGCGTGATGAACACGGTCGGCTTCCCGTTCCACGTCTCGATGCAGGAACTCCTGCACGGCGCGAAGATCGTGCTGGGCAGCGACGCGCGCTTCACCTGGGCGGACAGCGAGTACTTGATGGAGCAGGGCGTCGCGCCGTACATGGGCTTGCCGCTGTGGCTGCCCGACGGGATGCGCGGGCACTTCGACAACCGCAAGGCGCTCGACGCGGGGCTCACGTGCCGCCCGATCGGCGACACGATCCGCGACACGACGGCGTGGCATCTCGAGGAGCGCGGGCGCGACTATCGCTTCCAGCGGGCGGGGATGGAACCGGAGCGCGAGGCGGAGCTGCTCGAGGGCTGGAAGTCGCGGTAGCGACGGGCGGCGGCGCGCTTCGACCGGCGGCAGGAACGAGGACGGGGAGCGCGGCGTGCGCTCCCCGTCCTCGTTCCTGCCGCGTTGCTCGTCCGTCGTGCTCGAGCGCGACGTCCGCCGTCTCCACCCGAGCAGCGCCTACAGCGGCACCACCCACACGTTCCGGAAGCGCACCGGGTTCGCGTGGTCCTGCAGCAGGATCGGCCCCGTCGCCGCTTCCTCCGCGCTCACGCCGCCCGCCGTCGCGCGCGGCAGCTCGACGTCGCGGTGGATCTGGATGCCGTTCAGCCAGATCGTGATGCGCGCGTTCTCCGTCTTCGCGCCGTCGGCGTCGAAGCGCGGCGCGCGGAACAGGATGTCGTACGTCTGCCAGTTGCCGGCCGGGCGCGTCACGTCGAAGTCGGGCGCCTTGATGTCGTAGATCGCGCCGCAGGTGTTCTTCGCGGGGTCGACGCCGAAGGAATCGAGCACCTGCACCTCGTAGCGACCCTGCACGTAGACGCCGCTGTTCCCGCGGTCCTGCCCCTCGGCGCCGGTCGGCGGCGGCCGGAACTCGACGTGGATCCACGCGTCGCCGAAGGAGTCGCGCGTGACGATGTTGCCGCCGTTCCCGGCGACCTCCAGCGCGGTGCCGTCGTTCGTCCACTGGACCTCCGACCCGTCGCCGTGACTCCACGCCGAGGTGTCGGTGCCGTCGAACAGCACGACCGCGCCCTCGGGCGCCGGCGGCACGTACTCCTCGCCGGACACGGCCCAGTCGATGCCGCCCAGGAGGTGGTCGAGGAAGCGCTCGTCCGCCCACACCTCCGCGCCGTGCCCGAGCGCCGTGTAGAACACGCGGCCCGCGCCCCACTCCTTGCACCACGCGAGGTCGTGGGGGAAGTCGGGGCGGTGGCTCTTCGACGCGTCGACGCTGGTCATGTCGAGCGCCAGGAGCGGGCGGTCCGGGTGCGCGTGGTGGTTCTTGAACTGGTAGATCTCGTCGGCGATCGCGAAGCCGTCGCCCAGGTGCTGCGTCGCCGGGTGGTCGCCGCCGACGACGTCGACGCGCACCTCCTGGTGCCACGGGTGACCGTCGAAGGTGCCGCCGAGCATCGCGTGGTAGGTCGACGACTCGTACCAGGTGTCCGCCGCGCAGTGCACGCCGACGAACGCGCCGCCGTCCTTGACCCACTCGAACAGGTTCGCGCGCCACTCGTCGGGGACGGGCAACTCGCCCGAGGTGTAGAAAACGACCGCGTCGTACTCGGCCAGGCGGTCCGGCGCGAGCGCGTCGCAGTCCTGCGTCGCCGTGAGGTCGAAGCGGCCGGCGGCGGCGTCGACCAGCGCCTGTTCGGCGATCGACAGCTCGTCCTCGGCGGGCCGCTTCACCACCTCGTGCACGAAGCCCGCCGAGTGCGTCAGGAACAGCACGCGCGGCCGCTTCTCCACGCGCACGTGGTCGCGGCCGGGCACGTGGATCAGCGTGTAGTACGCCTCCGCGTGCAGCAGCTCGCGCCCGTCCGCGCCGCGCACGCCGTCCGCGTGCAGCTCGTGGACGTACTCCTCGCGCAGGTTCGCGACGTCCAGCTCGACGGTGCGCGGCCCGGTGACGCGCGCGGCCGTGACGTCGAGGGACAGCGTGTCGTCCTCCGGCGCGCCGTACTCGGGGTGGTACTCGTAGGTGTACGAGCTCATCGCGTAACTCGCCGGGTCGCCCGCGGTCGCGGGATCGACGTCGCCGGTGAACTCCAGGCGGAAGCCGGTCTCCGTGGCGCGCATGCGCAGGATCTCGAACGGCGTCACGCCGGTGTGGACGATGCGCTCCAGCCCGTTGCGGCGGCGCCCGATCGACGCCCACCCGCGGTCGGTCTGACCGACGATCATCGAGCCGTCCGGCGCGAAGGCGACGCGGTTCACGCCGCACGACAGGCCTTCCAGGAAGGGGAAGCACGCGCCCTGGTAGTGGCCGTCGACCAGCTCGAGGTCGACGCGCATCACGCTGGCCAGGGTCTGGTCGCCGACGAAGAACTGACCGGCGAACGGACCGAACGCGCCGCCCGTCGTGTCGAGCGCGATGTCCGCCGCCGACTGACCCATCTTCTTGTAGGGGAACCACACGCTGGCCGGCTGACGCGGCGGGCGCTGATCCGGCGACGCGAGGTCGTCGCGCCAGCGCAGCGTCGACGGGTGCCCGTGCCACGACCCCTGCTTCAAGTGCGACAGCCGGTTCGTCGCGACGTAGTCGCCCTGGTTGTCGACGTAGAACATCTCACCGTCGGTCCACGCCGCGATGCCGTTCGGCGACCGCAAGCCGTCGCAGACGGGCGTCATCGTCCCGTCGGGCGCGATCTTCAGCGCCCAGCCGCGGTAGGGGACGGTCGACTTGCCGAGCGAGCCGCAGAAGCCGACGTTCAGCGTGACCCACGCGTTGCCCTCGGCGTCGAACTTCGGCCCGAACGCGAACTCGTGGTAGTTGCCCGAGACGCCCCAGTCGTCGCAGACGGTCTCGTAACGGTCCGCGACGCGGTCACCGTCGGTGTCGAGCAGGCGCGTCAGCTCGCCGCGCTGCACGGTGTAGATCGCTTCCTCGTCGCCGTCCATCCGCACGGCGGCGCCGAGCGCCTCGTGCAGGCCGCTCGCGAAGCGGTGGAACCGCACGTCGATCGGCGGCTCGGCGTACGCGCCGTCCATCAACCACACGTCGCCGCGGCGCGTCGTCACCACCGGCGTGCCGTCCGACAGGAACGCGAGGCCGCCGACCGCCAGTTCCTCGCCCGGCGGGTTCGGGTACGTCAGCACGCGGTAGTGCTCGCGCTCCGGCGACGGCGGGAAGTCGCGGTCCAGGAAGTAGTAGAGCTGCGCGTCCGTCGCGGCGTCGAGCGGCTCGCGCGTGTTGATCTGGAACTCCCAGCCGCCGACCGCCTCGGTGATCTTGAACAGCGCGTGGTTCACGCCCTGCTTCAGGTCCAGCGTCAACGCGTCGTCGAAGGGGTTCATCCCGCGCGCCGCGTCGTTGTCGTGCACGAGCTCGCCGTTGAACCATAGGCGCACGCCGTCGTCGGTGCCCATCGTCAACTCGACGGTGCGGTCCTCCTCCGCGACGACGCGCGCGTAGAGGTAGCAGATCGCGTAGTCGTTCAGCTCGGGGTCGTCGAAGACGTGCAGGTCGACCTTCTTGTTCGTCAGGTCGCCCTGCGGCAGCCACGCGACGTCCAGGCCGTTCTTGCCGACGTAACGCCGCGCGAAGTCGGGGCCGGGCCCGCCGGCCGTCATCTTCGCGAGCTCGTCCTCGGGCGGCAGCGGCTTCGCGAGCAACCCGAGCTCGTGGCCTTCGTAGGGGAAGGGCGACAGGAGGTGCCAGTCCTCCCACTCGCCGGCGGAGGGCGCGAGCACGTTCAGCATGTGCTTCAACGTCTCGGCGCGCGTCGCCTGGCGTTCGTAGGGGACGTCGCCGATCGTGTCCTGCGCGACCGCGAGCGATGCGAGCGCCAAGAGCGCGCCGATGACTGTGGTGAGGCGCTTCATCGAATCGTCTCCACGAGGGTGAACTCGACCGTATCCGCGTGCGGAGTCATCTCGATCGCGAGGCGAATCACGGGATCCTCGATCGCCTTCCAGGCCGCGATCTCGACGTCGAAGTCTTCCGCGTAGGCCGCGAGCTCACCACCCGCGACGTCGATCGGATGCGCGCGCGAGTTGATGAAAATCGTGCGCTGGTCCGTCAGGCCGGACAGGCGGAACCGCCGCACGATCGCGCGGTCGGGTGTCAGGCGCGTCGTGATGCGCTCCTCGATGCGCACGCCGTCCAGCACGGACTCGAAGGTCGGCGCGCCGTCGGCGTCGATCCGGTAGCCGAGGAACTCGAGCGGCGCGGACTCCGGCTGCGCTTCGGGCCAGCCGTCTCCCGACAACTCGAACAGCAGCGCGGGGCCGGCAGGCGCTTCCCAGACCACGTCGCCCAGCTCGTCGTTCGTCGAGCCTCCGCGCCCGGCCCACGAGCCCGCCGCGTCCAGGAACTCGCCGGCCCACGCGTGCACGAGCCGCGCGGTCGCCGCGTCGTAACCCACGTGCAGGCCGCTGGGGAACCCCACCGCGATCCCGCGCGCGCCGACCTCCGGCAGGAACGCGCGCATCACCACCGGTCGGTCTTCGACGGCGATGATCATCTCGGTCTCCCGCTCGAGCCCTTCGGGCACCGGCATGAAGTCGCCGAGGTTCATGTACGCCCACAGCGCGTCCGCTTGCGCCGACAAGTCGCCGCCCAGCACGTCGTGGAAGCTGCTGACGTTCCCCGTCCCGAAGCTCGGCATGCGCGTGCCCGGCTTGTAGCGCTGCGGGTCGTGGATGTAGCCGCGCCACCACTCGTAGCGCAGCCGCTCCGCGAACGCCGTCATGTCGGGGCCGTCGGTCGAGAGCGGCGGGTAGTCCTTGTAGACGTGGC
Source organism: bacterium (assembly GCA_030426745.1). Taxonomy (GTDB): domain Bacteria; phylum Planctomycetota; class UBA1135; order UBA1135; genus JACKHV01. Next base: position 2,718 of record JAUHYB010000131.1, on the reverse strand, counting down.
AGGTGACGCAGGCCATCGCCTCGAGGCCCATCAACCCGCGGCCGGTCTCGACCATCGCGTCGGTGATCGCGGGCGGGTCCCAGTCGGTGTCGGGCACGACGCCTTCCTGCTGCGCGAGGAGCTCGGCGAGGCCGTCCATGTGGTCCGCGCCGAACTGCGGCATGCGCGTCGCCATGTACGGGCGCGCGGCCCCGCCGTCCGTCAACACGCGGCGCATCCACGGCGTCGTCAACTTGTGGCCGACGCCCGACAGGTCCGGCGGGAAGCGGCCTTCGTCGCCGAGGTCCGTCTCCTCCTCGCGCGTCCAGAAGTAGACCTTCAGGTCGTCCGCCGGTCCGCCGACGCCGTCCGTCGCGTGACACGCGCGACACGCGTGGCGCTCGAACGCCATCGCGACCTCGCGCGCGGGCGACGCCGCCGCGGGGTTCGTCAGGCCGTTCGCGACGTGGTCGACCAGCGCGGCGCGGGTCGCGGCGTCCAGGTCGTAGCGCGGCGACAGCGCGTCGGCGTCGCTCTCCGACAGGCACGCGGCGCTCGCGTCCAGGCCGGCGAAGGGGACCGCGGCGTCGAGCACCGGCAGGTCCGCGACCTCCAGGCCGTGGCACGCGCCGCAGTCGCGCATGACGAACAGCTTGCGACCGAGCGCGACGTCCGCGTCCGTCGCGTCACCCGGCAAGTCGCGCGCCGGCCCGAAGTGATCGGCCAGGTAGTTCGCGATCGCGTCGGCTTCCTCTTCGTCGAGGTTCATCGAGGGCATGCGCCCGTCGGGGTAGACCTCGAGCGGGTCCTGCAGGAAGGCGGACAGCGCCGCGGGGCGCCACTTGCCGTGGAGCGCGCCGAAGGCCGCGACGGGCGCGGACGCCGGGACCTGCGCCTCGTGGAAGGGGTCGTCCAGCAGCTCCGCCGGGCTGACGAGCGCGCCGTGACACGCGACGCAGCCGACGGAGTGGTACAGGTCGCGTCCGCGGCGCAGCACCTCGGGTTCGGTCGCGGCGCTGGACGGCTCCGGCGCGTCGGTGACGCCGGCCAGGAAGCGCGCGAGCGCCGTGGCCTCGCGCCGGACCTCCTCGTCCGTCCCGAACAGCACGCGCGGCATGTCCGCGTGCGGTCGCACCGCCGACGGGTCCGCGATCCAGTCGCGGATCCACGCCGTGCCCGCGCGCTGCGCGACGTCGTCCAGCACCGGCGCGCGGCGCTGCACGGCGACGCCGCGCGCCTCGAGCGCGTCGTCGGGGTGGCAGTTCCAGCAGCCCTTGCGCTCGAGCAGCGCGTCCATCGATACCGCGTCCGTGGCGCGCGGACCGCTCGAGGGGTGGGCGGCGACGAGCGCGCTGGACGGCACCGGTTCCGGCGGGAAGCCGCCGTCGTCGTCGAACGCGCGTTGCCAGTACAGGCGCGCGTGCGCCGCGCCGTTCGCGGCGGTCGTCCACTCGACCGTGACCTCGATCGGCGATCCGTCCGAGTCGATCCAGTCCGTGTTCGGTCCCTTCCACGCCTCGACGGGGTCGCTCGACGTACCGAGCGACGCGCTCGATCCCGGCGCGGACGCCGTCACGTGCGCCAGCGCGTTCGCGCCCAGCACGCCGAGGCGGTACCGACCCGGCATCGGCGGGCGCAGCGCGGCGGTGTAGGCGCGGCGCGTCCCCGCGGCGGCGTCGTCGAGCCACAGCGAGGCGTTCGGCGCGAGCGCGTCCGGCGCGCCGCTCGAGGTCGCGGTCCACGCGCGGCGCTCGGCGTGCGCGGAGTCGTCGACCTGGACGGAGGCGCTGACCGGAGTGAAGGCGACGGCGACCGCGCACAGCGACGCGACGAAGAGGACCGCGAGCGCGACGCGCGGCCGGGGCGAGGGGGTGGGGATCATGGGCGTCCGAGAGCGGGAGGCGGGCGCGCCATGTTAACGCCGCGCGCCGCGGAACCGCAGCGCGGCGCTCGGCGCGGTCCTCCACGCCGCGCTCGTGCTCGCTGCTGAACGATCACGGGGCCGAACGAGCACCGGGTCGACTGATCACGGCGCCGAACGAGCAGGGGGCCGAACGAGCACGGCGCCCACCCGCGCGAGGCGAGTGGGCGCCGCCCATCAGGAGAGAGTGTGTCTCGCTCGTCCCCGCGCTCAGGCTCGCGGGGCGTGGGACCGACCGGTCATCCCTCCGATCGTCCCGCGACGGGCGTCCTGGCCGGGAGCGCGCCGCCGGGAGCCTCCGACGCCACCGCGACCTCCGTCTTCCACGGACCTCCGAGAAGGAAGCGGATCAGGCGCTGGACGTCGTCGAGGATCAGGTAGCCGACCGGGACGATCACCAGCGTGATCACCGTCGCGAACAGCACGCCGAAGGCCAGCGAGATCGCCATGGGCACCAGGAACTGCGCCTGCACGCTCTTCTCGAGCATCAGCGGCGTCAGGCCCGCGAAGGTCGTCAGCGACGTCAGCAGGATGGGGCGGAAGCGCTCCGTGCCGGCGACGCGCGCGGACTCGATCACCGACCGCCCCTCGGCGCGCCGGTGGTTCACGAAGTCGACCAGCACTAGGCTGTCGTTCACGACGACGCCCGCCAGCGCGAGGATGCCGCAGACCGACAGCACGGACAGGCTGTAGCCCATCACGAGGTGCCCGAGGATCGCGCCGATCATGCCGAAGGGGATCGCGAGCATGACGATGATCGGCTGCACGTAGCTCTTGAACGGCACGGCCATCAGCGCGTAGATCGCGAACATCGCCAG
>JAUHYB010000130.1 GCA_030426745.1 bacterium | reverse complement strand
GGAAGCCGCGCAGCTTGTCCTCGTCCTCCGGCGGCGCGCAGCCGTCGAAGAACCGCAGCGCGCCCTGCTCGTAGTCGACGACGTCGTCCGCGCCGCCCGACCCGTCGCGGTCCAGCCGGCGCGCGGGCACGGCCTGTTGCCGCTCGATCTCGTCCTCGATCTCCTCGACGCGGTCCATCAGCGTCAGGAGGCGCGGGATCTTCAGCGACACCGTGTTACGGCGCGTCGGCTTGCGCGCGAAGGCGCCGCCCTCGTTGCGGTAGGTGAAGAACTCGAAGTCCAGCGCGCCCGGCAACACGAGCCAGCGCAGCACGCGCCCCAGCGACACCTTGTCGCCGCGCAGGAGTTGCAGGTCCGGCCGGTCGTCGCCGTCGGTGTCGCGCACGAGGACGTGCAGCAGGTTGCCGGAGATCTTCAGCACCTGGTCGGGCGACTCGGCCACGCCGCGCACCGACCCGCCCAGGTACACCTTGACCGTTCCGCCGAGCTGCAGGATCAGGTCGCGCGGCGCCTCACCGTCCAGCTCCTCGATCGAGTACTTCACGCCCAGGTCGAGGTTCGACAGGAGGTCGTCGAAGTCGATGCCGTCGCGCTCGGGGATCTCCTGCGCGAGCTCGACCAGGTCCAGCGACCACGTCGGCGTCGCGGCCAGGTCGGGCCGCGCCAGGTGGAAGTCGACGCGCGTCTCCGTGCGCGACACCAGGTCGTCGCGACCGTCGCCGTCGACGTCCTCCACGCGGAACCACGGGACGCGCACCGACTGGCCGAAGCGCGAGTCGAGCGACCGCGGATCCCCCACGTCGTAGCGCACCTGCACGTCGAACGCGATCTCGATCGCGTCCGCGAACGTGCCGTCGTCCTGCTGCAGGTGGATGCGGTAGACGCCGGAACCGGGCAGCACCAGGTCCGCGCGGCCGTCGACGTCGACGTCGCGCGCGAAGCCCATGCGGTTGATGCCGTGCGGCAGGTAACAGCGGCTCTCCAGCACGACGCGCGGCTCGCCGAAGGCACCCGACGACGCGGAGCGCGCCTCGACGCGGCCTTCCGCGGTCAAGGTCAGCCACTCGACCGCGCCGTCGCCGTCCAGGTCGTCGAAGCACCACGCCATGTGGTCCGACGGCCACGCGGCGGTCGGCACGTCGTCGCCGCCGGCGAACGCGCCGGCCTCGCCCTGCAGCCGGACGCGCAGGCCGCCGGGCAGGACCTCGACCGCGTCGAGCCGCGCGTCGCCGTCGAGGTCGCGCAGCGCCAGGCGCGTGCCGTCGCCCGCGAGCGCCGTCGCGAACGACGTCCACGGGTCGTCCTGCGCCGGCGCGAGCGCGGCGAGCGCGCAGGCCGCGAGCGCGACGCGGGTCACCGCGCGCATCACCGCTCCCTCCGCGACACGAGGATCGTCAGGCCGCCGGATCCGCGGCTCAGGAGGTCGCCCAGCCCGTCGCCGTTCCAGTCGTCGACGACCAGCTCCTGCACGTCGCCGCGCACGTCGAAGCGCTTCCAGGGGTCGGTCTCGACCTCCCAGGTGTCGCCGCTGAAGAAGCCCGAGTCGAAGCGCAGCCGGCGGATCGCGATGCGCCCCTGCAGGTCGACCTCGACCTGGTCGGGCCGGCCGTCGCCGTCGCAGTCGAACTCGAAGATGCGGTACTTCAGCACCTCCGACACGGTGTTCTCGTCGAAGGTCTGCGCCTGGCGCATCGCCGGGCGGCGCTCGACGACGCGCCCGCGCGCGTCCTCGCCCAGGAACAACAGGTGCGTCAAGGTGAACTCCAGGCCGGTGACCGTCTCGACGATCGAAGGCAGGTTGAACTTGCGGACGGACAGGTCGGGTCGCCCGTCGCCGTTCGCGTCGACCACGTCGACGCGGATCACGGCCGCCTCCAGGCGCAGCACCTGGTGCGGCGCCGCGGGCAACATGCGCCGACCGTCGTTCCGCAGCAGCAAGAGGCGCAGGTCGGAGTCCTCGAAGCCGTCGCCCTCCTTCTCGACGACGCCCAGCAGGTCGAGCAGGCCGTCGCCGTCCAGGTCCTCGAGCCGCAGCACGAGCGTCTCGTCGTCCGCGAGGCCCGTCAGGTAGTCGGGGAAGGGCTCGACGCGGTCGGGCGTCGCGCGGAAGCCGTCGGCGCTCGCCAGGTGCACGCGCAAACCGACGTCGGTCAGCAGCAGGATGTCGTCCGCGCCGTCGCCGTCCACGTCGGCCAGCGCGGGCGCCGGGAAGCTCTTCGCGTCGGACAGCAGGCTGCCGCCGGCGCCGAACTCGGGCAACAGCGGTCCGCCGGCGGCGCCGAGGATCGCCACGCGCAGCTCCGCGCCGCCGCCCGAATCGCCGTCGTCGCGCCGGTCGCGCGTCGCGGGACCAGCCTGCGCGACGGACTCGGGTTGCGTCGCCGACGCGAAGCCCGACTCGCGCGCGTAGCGCGGCGCGCGGTCGTCGTCCGGCGGCTCGGCGGCGGGCGCGAACAGCGCGAAGCCGTCCCGTTCCGGCAACAACACGCGGTCGCCCCCCTCCGCCGGCAGGACGTACGGCCAGTACGGCAGCGCGCGCGGGCTGGGCACGTCGAACAGGAGCGGCGCCTCGACCAGGCGCTCGATGTTGCCGCGGTACCCGCGCTTCTGCAGCGAGTAGGAGTACGCGCCCGAGCGCGTCAGGAAGATCAGCTCGCGCCCCGGCTCGTCACGCACGTCGCCGAAGCCGTACGCGATCACGTCCTCCAGCACGTCGACCTCGTGCGTCGGGCGCGCGTCGAAGCCGCGGTCGGTCTGCGCGTGTACCGACAGCCGTCGCCGTCCGTCCTCCGTGCGCAGCGCGACGACCAGCTCGCGATCCCCCGACGCGTCGACGTCGACGAGCTCGAAGCCCATCACCGCGCCTTCGAAGGCCAGCGACGCGTCGACGTACCCGGACGCCGCGGCGCCCGCCAGGAGCCACGCGCCGATCACTCGGACAGCGCCCCCACGCCGGTGCTGGTGCGGAACCAGCGCAGGAAGCGCCACTCGCGCTCCTCCCCGTCCCGCGTGTAGCGGAACAGGCTGATCACGTACAGGTCGATCAGCACGAAGCTGGTCGTGTCGTCCTGCGGGTCGTGGTCGTAGTGCGTCAGGATCGGGATGCCGAAGCCGGTCACCTCGCGCGGGACGTCGAGCAGCTCGACCTCGGTCTCCTGCCGCGCGCCGTCGCGGTCCGTCCACGCGACGCGCGCGTCACCGCCGGGTTCGTGCGCGAGCAGCAGGCGGATGAACTCGCGAGCGGAGACGACCGGGCGCCCGTCCAGCTCCGTGATCACCGACCCCACCGGCACGCCGGCCGCGGGGAAGGGCGCGCCGTCCTCGGACGCCAGCAGCAACACGCCGCCCTCCACCGTGCGCCAGCGCGCGCGCGAGCGCACCGGGTCGACGCGGGCGACGACCTCGGCCTCGCCGGCGTCGTCGCCGCCGCGCGCGCGCAGCGTCACCGGCACGTCGAACACCGTGTCGTCGCGCTGCACCTCCAGCCGCACGACGTCGCCGCCGGACGCCGCGCGCTCGAGCGCTTCCAGCGACTCGGGCTCCAGCACCTCGGTCCCGTCCCACGACAGGACGACGTCACCGACGCGCAGACCCGCGACGTCCGCGGGCGAGTGCGGGTCGACGCGGTCGACGCGCACGCCGGGCTCGAAGAACAGCGCGTCGAGCGTGCCGCTGTCGTTCTCGCGCGTCGCGAGGCCCAGGTAGGCGCCCTCGCCGGCGCGCTCCGCGACCGTCCACGCGGCGGCTTCCGGCGGCGGGTCGGGGATCGGTTGCGACGCGACGGTGCGACAGGCGACCGGCAGCAGCGCGCAGCACGAGAGGAGCAGTCGGGAGGGAGGAGTCATGGCGTCGCGGCCGCGCGCGGGAGGCGCGTGGAACGGCGCACATCCTAGAGCCTCTCCCCCGGCCGGGCACGCGGCGATACCGCCGACCGCGCCGCGGATCACAAGGGGCGCCGCGCGACGACCACGGCGGCCAGCGCGAGCGCCAGCACGGCCTGCGGCCACGGCAACCAGAGCGCCGCGTTCACGGCCTGCTCCGACATGCCGGCGTCCGAGTAGCCCAGCGCGACCTGCACCATCTCGGCCATCGCGGACTCGTCGAAGATCGACGGCACGTGGCTGGAGAACACCAGCAACGCCTTGCGCCCCAGGACCTCCTTGAAGAGGTCGAAGCCCAGGAAGGCGACGGTCGCGAGCGCGACGGCGCCGACGGCCGAGCGCGCCAGCGCGGACGCCGCGATCCCCGCGCAGCACAGGCAGACGAGCGCCGGCAGCGTGAGCAGCACCGAGCGGCGCAGCTCGGCGAACAGCTCCTCGGCCGTCATCAGCGTGTAACCGTCGACGACGAGGTCGCCCAGGCCGTAGTTCGCGCGCACCGCCAACCAGGCCGACGCGCCGGTGACGGCGACCAGCAGGACGACGTAGAGCGGCGCGAGCAGCGCGCGCCCGCCGACCAGCCCCGTGCGCGACACGGACCGCGTCACCGCCAGGCGCGCGATGCCGGAGTCGCGGTCGCCGGCGAGGCCGCGCGCGAAGTGGATCAGCAGGGCGAGGCCGCCCAGGACCAGGCCGAAGCGCCACGACTCGACCAGCGGCGCCCAGCCGGCGCCGGCGAGTTCGTCGGCGGACGCGGCGGCGCCGGATTGCGCGCGGCGCAGGCGGTCGGGCGCTTCGGCGACGCGCCAGGCGAAGACGCGCACGACCGGGACCAGCGCGATGACGACCGCCAGCAACCAGCCGGCGCGGGAGCGCAGGTCGCGGTACCACTCGCTGCGCGCGACGAGGAGCGTGCCCTTCACGACCGGCCCTCCGCCGCGACGTACTCGTCGACGAGCGCCTCGAAGACGGCCTGCAACGACTCCTGTTCGCGCTCGAAGGCCGCGAGTTCGCACCCGCCCTCGACCAGCGCGCGCGACAGGCGCGGCGCGGCGTCTCCGGTGACGCGCACGCGCAGCTCCGTCGGCGACTCGGCGGGGAGCACCTCGACGCCGTCGGTCGCCTCGGCGACCTGCCGCGCGCGATCGAGCGGCGTCGCCGCGACGCGGTAGCAACCGCGCGCGCGCCCGAGCACCTCGTCGAGCGGCCCGTCGACGCGCAGGTCGCCGCCCAGCAGCACGCCGACGTGCGAGACGATCTCCTGCATCTCGTGCAGGCGGTGGCTGGACAGCAACAGCGTGACGCCCGACTCCGACAGGCGGCGGAACAGGCGCAGGCACTGGCGCACGCCCAGCGTGTCCAGCCCGGACAGCGGCTCGTCCAGCACGAGCAGCTCCGGCTGCGCCAGCAGCGCGCCGGCGATCGCGAGGCGCTTGCGCTGGCCCAGCGACAGCGACGACGCGCGCGCGTCGGCCAGCGGCTCGAGCCCGACCTCGGCGATCAGCTCGTCCTCGTCGCGCCACGGCCGGGCGCGGTTCAGCCGCGCGAGGTAGCGCAGGTTCTGACGCACGGTCAGCTCGCGCGCGGCGATCGCGGTGTCGAACACGACCGCCAGGCGTCCGCCCAGCCGGTGCAGGCGGCCGGGCGGCTCGCCCAGCACGCGCACGTCGCCGGAGGTCGGACGCAGCAGCCCGAGCACGCACGACAGGGTCGTCGTCTTGCCCGAACCGTTCGGCCCGACGAGCCCGTAGACCGCGCCCTCCTCCACGGAGAACGACAGTCCGTGCACGACCTCGTTCCGGCCGTAGCGCTTGCGCAGGGATCGAACTTCCACCGCCGCCATCGTGCGCGGCACCCTAGCAAGCGCGGGGGCCCGGACCCAGGCCGAGCGCCCCGTTCGCGCCGCTGGATCGGCGCGCGGCGAAGCGTAGGCTGGCGCGCGACGGAGGACCTCCCGCGATGAAGGACGCGACGATGAACGACGTGGAACGGCGGCTCGCGAAGTTGGAAGCACAGGTCGGGCGCTGGCGGCGCGCGACGATGGCGCTGGTCGTGTGCGGCGTCGCCGCGGTGTCGCTGGGCGCCGCGCGCGCGCAGGAGACCTTCGACGTGCTGCGGACGCGGCGCCTGGAGGTCCTGCGCGAGGACGGCCGCCTCGCCGCGGTCGTCGGCCTGGACGACGCCGGCGGCGGGCTGGTGCAGCTGCGCCGCGGCGAGAACGCGGAGCTGGTCCTGGCGCTCGCGGCCGGCGAGTCGGGCGGCGTCGTGCGGCTCGGCACCGGCGGCGCGCCGGGGACGCGCAAGTACGGCGAGCTCGCGCCCACCCATTGGCGCGTGCACGGGACCAGCGACCAGACGCTGTGGGAGGTCCGTGAGGCGGAGTCCGGCGGCGGCGCGCTCGTGCTGTCCGACGCCGAGGGCGCGCCGGCCGTGCGGCTCGACGCGGTCGCGGACGGCACCGGCCGCGCGGCGGTCGCCGACGGCGGCGAGGAGCTGCGCGAGCTGGCGACGGCCGGGCCGACGACGGTGGACCTCCTGCGCGTGCGCGCGCTCGAGCTGGTCGGCGAGGGCGACGCGGTGATCGGCGCGCTGGGCAAGAACGAGGCCGGCGGCGGTTCCTTCGAGCTGCGCGCGAAGGAGGGCGGCGCCGTCGTGGTGCTCGGTCAGGGCCCCGCGGGTCACGGGCGCGTCGAGGCGCGATCGCGGACCGGCGACGCGGCGTGCGAGGTCGGCGCGACGACGCTGGGCGAGGGCGCGGTCACGGTCTACGGCCGCCGCGCGCGGCCGCTCGTGCGTCTGATGCCCGAGAGCGAAGGACAGCTGCCGCTGGGCGGCGCGTGCGTCATCTCGAACTACGCGGGCGACGAGGTCGTGCGGCTGGGCGTCGACACCGACGGCGCGGGTGAGTTCGGCGTCTACGAGCGCGAGGGCGAGCCGCGCTTCCAGGTGCCGCGCTGAGCGCGGGGCGCGCGCTCAGATCCAGTCGACGCGCAGCGCGTTGCTGAAGTTCGAGCCCGACCCGCAGGGCGAGATCGCCGGATCGCGGTACCAGACCTGGTACCAGGTCGTCTCGCCGGGCCCGGCGACGTGGCCCTCCTGGACGATCGAGACGGAGGTCTGCGCCGTCCCGGCGTCGTCCAGCGCGAGGATCTCCAGGCGTTCGGTCGGCGGCCCCACGCACAGGATGCCGTCGCGGAAGGGCAGCGCGATCAACGACCCGCCTTGCAGCGCCAGGCCCGGCTGCAGCGGTCGCGCGCCCGCCACGTGCAGGACGAGGTCGTCGGCGGCGTGGACGGCGGTCCCGCCGGCGGCCAGCGCCGCGCCGGTGCCCGAGGAGTTCGCGCAGCCCTCGCCGACCGTCCCGAGGTTCCCGCACGGACAGGTCACGACGTAGCTGCCGTCACCGGCGCACTCCTTGGTCGCGGGGTCGCCGCCCTCGAAGGTCACGAAGACCTCGTACTCGTTGCAGGCCTGCGCCGAGCCGGACCAGACGTAGACCTCGACCCACAGCTGGAGCGGGTTCGGGCTGGCGTTGCCGAAGGCCACGTGCTCGTCGTCCGTCTCGGACTGCGAGATCGCGAAGGGCTGCGCGCCGGTCGTCGGACACGCGTCCCACAGCCGCACGTCGATGTCGCCGTCCGCGTGCGTGAACGACACCTGACAGGTGAAGCCCTGCTCGGCGTCGAGGTCGACGACGAACCAGTCGGGGTCCGCGAGGTCGACGTTCCGCCCCGTCGTCGCTCCGCCGAACAGCGGGGCGGCGATCGCGCAGTCGTCGTCGTCCTCGCCGGCGTCGGGGACGAGGGCGGCGCAGGGGTCGGGCGAGGTCGCGACCAGCAGGTCGTAGTCGTTGCACGCGAAGCCCGCGCCGTAGCCGCGCACGACGAGCACGAGGTCGGCGGTCGACGGCCCCAGGTTCACCCACGAGACGTGCTCGTCGTCGGTCAACGAGTAGGACGCGTCGACGAGCTGCGCGCAGGCGGGGTCGCCGTAGAGCTCGAGGTCGACGTCCCCCAGCGAGGTGGAGAAGAACGCGTCGACGTCGAGCTGCTCTCCGGCCGGGAGCGTGATCGCGTAGTGGTCGGGCGAGGATCCCCCCGTCGATGCCGCGCCCTGCACCGAGAGCCCCGGGTACGAGCCGGGAGTCAGCGCGACGGCCGCGCCGCAGGTGTCGTTCGGCTCGTAGGCGTCGGGCGTCTCGCAGCTCTGCGCGGACGCGCCCCGAGCGGCGCTGGCGAGGACGAGGAACCAGAGGGCGACGCGCATGGCTCCACTCTAGGCCGCCCCGCGAGTCCTCGGCAAGCGACCTCGCGCCCGGGGACCTGCCGGTTCCCGGAACGGCCCCTGGAACGGTCCTTCCCGGCGCGCGCCCGTCCCGCGCGCTCCCCCGGGACGTGCCGCGGGGCGGCGCCGCTCGTGCGACGCCGCCCCGCGAGTTGCAGTCGGCGCGATGCCGACCGCGGGTCACCCCAGGCTTACAGCCAGGCGATCTCCAGGCCGGCCGAGGTGTTCGAGGCCTGGCCGCAGACCGAACCCGGGTTCGGGTCGCGGTGCCACCACTGGTAGTAGCGGGTCTGGCCGGGGATCAGGTTCGCCGAGGCGATGATCGAACCGGTCGTCGACGCGTTACCGCTGGCGTCCGTCGAGACGAACTGCACGCGGCGGGTGTAGGTGCCCATGCAGAGGATGCCGTCCTTGAAGGGGATGGCGATCGACGTGGTGCCCTGGACGAGCACGGCCGTCTGGCTCGGGGTCGCCTGGGTCAGGTGGAAGACCACCGAGTCGTCGGCGACGACGTTGCTGCCGGTCGCCGAGATCTTGGCGCCGAGGCCGGTCGAGTTGAGGCAACCCGACTCCGCGTCCGCCGACTCGTTGCCGCAGGGGCAAGCGACGAGGCTGCCGTCACCGGCACACATCGAGGAACCGAGCGTGGGCTCTTCCAGACCGATCACGAGGTCATAGGTGTTGCAGTCCTCGTTGCCGGCGCTGTCCCACAGGTTCACTTGCAGGTAGTACGTGGCGACGCCGCCCGAGGTGTTGACCCAGGAGACGTTCTCGTTGTCCGAGCCGGTGAAGCCGCGGGCGA
>JAUHYB010000623.1 GCA_030426745.1 bacterium | reverse complement strand
CGTCCGGCAGCCTGGGCCGCGGTGTCGGGTGCGGTGAAAGAACGAGCCCGGCTCGGTGCGTTCCCCGCCTACAGCAGGCCGTCGCGCTCGGCGACCTCGCGCACGTGGCGGTTCTGCACGATGACCTCGAAGTCCTCGGGCGCGTTCTTCTTGAAGTTCGCGAGCCAGTCCGAGAAGCCGCCGAGCTTCGTGATCTCGGCCGCGACCTCGTTCTCCATCTCCTCGTCGCCCCACCACTTCAGGTGGTAGACGAAGTGCGCCATCGCCGTGCCGGTCTCGCCCTTCTCCCAGCGGTAGCGGATCTCCTGCATGCGGTCGATGTGGTGCGCGCGGCGCGCGGCGAGCTGCTCCTCGCGCAGCGAGCGCGCGACCTCGGCCTCGGGGCCGTCGGCGTGCGCCAGGAACTCGTCGATCGCCTCGAACACGCGGTCGTAACGCCGGCCGCTCGCGGTCCAGGTGTACGACTCGACCTCGAACTGCAGGTCCTCCAGCGTGCGCGGCTGGTCCAGCTGCGCGATCGGCGCCCAGCGGTCCTTCTTGCGGCGCACCCACTCGATCTCGGGGTGGTCCGGGTAGAGCTCGATGAACTCGTTGCAGCGCATCACGAAGACGCGGGCCCGCGGGCGGGTGCCCAGGTCGCCCGCCATCTTCTTGTCCTCGAACTTGCGCAGCTTGTTGTCCAGCCACTGCGTCGCGCGGCCCAGCACGCCCTGGCGCGTCGAGGCCACCTTGAGCTTCGCGAGCTGCGCGCGGATCTCGTCCGCCGTCTTGATCTGGTCGGACGTCGCCTTCTCCTTGTGCGCGTCGAACTTGTCCAGGTGGTGCTCGACCGCGATCAGCTGGTCCTTCTTCAGCGCGTTCGCGGCCTCCAGCAGCTGCACGCTCGGGTCGACCGTCGCGACGTTCGACGAGTCGAAGAACGCCTTCACGCCGTAGGCGACACCGCCGGCGCCGACCAGCAGGATCAGGATCAGCGCCCACGACGGCAGGCCCTGCTTGACCTCGCGGCGGCGCGCGCTGACGCGGCGCGGGCGGTCCTCGCCGTCGTCCTCGTCGCGGGCGGCGGACCGCTTGCTCGCGGCGGGGCGCGACCCGGCGCGCGACGGTCCGCGTTGACCGGCGCTCGCGCGCGGCGCGCCGCCGGCCTGCTTGCGCACGGCCGGGCGCTTCGCCGCGGGCTTCTCGGCGGGCGCGTCCGCCGCGCCCTCCGCCTCGTACTCGATCAGCGCGCCGCCGATCGCGATCGTGCAGCGCGGCGGCAGCTCCTGGCGCTCCGCCGCGGGCTTGCCGTTGACCAGCGGCGCCTCGGCGCCGGCCGCCGTCTGCAGGACCGCGCGATCCTCCTGGACCACGAGCGTCGCGTGGTGTTCCGCGACGCCCGACGACGCCAAGGTCAACGTGCAGCTGTCCGCGCTGCCGATCGTGAGCTTGCCGGAGCGGACGCGGAACGCGCGCCGCGCGCCGCCTTCTTCGAGGATCAGTTTCGCCATCGAGTCAGAGTTCGGAGGTGAAGGTCGTGTCGGTCCCGTAGTTCTGGGTCCAGTACACGCCGGAGAGGGCGCTGCCCATCTCCTGGTGCGAGGGGGTCAAGATGTTGCGGTGGTGGCCGCTCGACTGCAACCAGCCCAGGTGGGCGTCGACGGGGCCGGACCGCCCCATGCTGCAGTTCTCGCTCGCCCCCTGGCGGTATCCGACCAGTTGCATGCGGTCGAAGGGCGTGCGCCGCAGGGCGTCGCCGGCCTCGTAGTGCCCGAAGTCGCCGGTGTTCGACATGTAGTCGGAGTGCATCCGGCTGGACTCCTGCAGGAGCGGGTTCCAGGCCAGCGCGCGGCGACCGAACATGCGGCGGTACTCG
>JAUHYB010000622.1 GCA_030426745.1 bacterium | reverse complement strand
GACCACCTGCAGGGGGAGTTCGCCGCGCTGCGCCGCGAGCTGGGCAAGACGATCGTGATGGTCAGCCACGACCTGGGCGAGGCGTTCCGCCTGGCGGACCGCGTGGCGTTGCTGGACGAAGGGCGGCTCGTGCAGGTCGGCGCGGAGGCGGACTTCCGCGAGCGGCCCGCGTCGCGCCACGTCGAGCGGTTCCTGGCGAGGCACCTCGATGCGTGAGCGAGCGGGGAAGCGCGCGCCCGCGCCGACGACGGTGTTGCACGCGATCGCCGCGGTCGCGGTGGTGGTCGTGGCGGCGACGCGGCCCGCGGCGACGCCGCCCTCGACAGCGCACGCGGCGCCCGCCGCGCGGACGATCGTCGTCGGCAGCAAGAACTTCACCGAGTCGCCGCTGCTCGGCGAGCTGCTCGCGCTGACGATCGAGGCGCACACCGACCTCGCGGTCGAGCACCGCGCGAACCTCGGCGGCACGCTCGTCTGCTGGAACGCGCTGGTCGCCGGCGAGGTCGACGTCTACCCCGAGTACACCGGCACCGCGTGGAGCGTGCTGGCGAAGCGCGCCGGCGAGCCGTCGAGCGCGCTGGAGGCCTTCGCGCGCGTCCAGTCCTGGTCGCGGGCCGAGCGCGACGTCGAGTGGCTCGCGCCCTTCGGCTTCGAGAACGCCTACGCGCTGGCGATGACCGAGGAGCGCGCCGCGGAGCTCGGCGTGCGCACGATCAGCGACCTCGCGGCGGTCGCGGGCGACCTGCGCGCCGCCTTCAGCGTCGAGTACCTGAACCGCGAGGACGGTTGGCCGGGCTTGCGCGCGGCCTACGGCCTGGACTTCGCCGACGTGCGCGGGATGGAGCACGCGCTGGCCTACGAGGCGCTGCGCGCGGGCGAGGTGGACGTGCTGGACGCGTACACGACCGACGCGAAACTGATCCGTTACCGCCTGCGCACGCTCGAGGACGACGCGGGGTTCTTCCCGCCCTACGACGCGGCCGCGGTCGTGAACGGCGCGACCCTGCGCGCGCACCCCGAGCTGCGCGCCGCGATCGAGCGCCTGGCGTTCGCGATCGACGCGCCGGCGATGACGGCGATGAACCACGCGGTCGAGGTCGAGGGACGCGACTTCCGCGCCGTCGCCGCGGGCTTCCTGGCGGAGCGCGGCGTGCTGGACCGCGCGGAGGTCGCGCGCGCCGACGCAGGGCTCCGCGGCGTGGGCCTCCGCGGGTCGGACCTGGCGCGGCTCGTGCTGGAGCACCTGTACCTGACTCTGGTGTCGGTCGCGCTGGCGTCCGCGCTCGCGATCCCGCTGGGCGTGTGGATCACGCGGCGGCCGGCGGCGGAGCGCGTGGCGCTGGGCGTCGCGTCGACCGTGCAGACGATCCCCAGCCTCGCGCTGCTCGCGTTCCTGATCGTCGTGCCGGGCCTCGGGCTGTCCACGCGGTCGGCGATCGTCGCGCTCACGCTGTACGCCGTGCTGCCGATCCTGCGCAACACGCACACGGGCTTGACGGACGTCGCGCCGGAGCTGATCGACGCCGCGCGCGGAATGGGGTTGTCCGAGCGCCAGGTCCTGCGCCACGTGCGCCTGCCGCTTGCCGCGCGCACGATCCTGGCCGGCGTGCGCACGGCGACCGTGATCTCGATCGGCGTGGCGACGCTGGCGGCCTTCATCGGCGCGGGCGGGCTGGGGGAGCCGATCGTGACGGGGCTGTACCTGAACGACGTCGGGTTGATCCTGTCGGGCGCGGTGCCGGCGGCGCTGCTGGCGCTGGCGGTGGACAAGGGGCTCGGCGCGCTCGAGCGGCGGATCGCGGGAGTACCGTGCCGCAACTGATTGTCCCGCGCCCCCCTTCGCCGGCGGAGCCGGCGAA
>JAUHYB010000621.1 GCA_030426745.1 bacterium | reverse complement strand
CTTGCGAGGACGGACGCACGGTGACCTCCGCGCCGGCGACGGGCGCGTTCTTGCGGCGGTCGGTGACGACGCCGCGCAGCGCGACGACGCGCGCCAGGTGCAGCGCCACGTCCGCGGTCGCGCCCGCGGACAGCTCGACGCGCTCGAACGCCTCGCCGGCGTCGTCGTGCACCGCGCTGACCACGTACTCGCCCGAGTCGACGTCGTCGAACACGTACGCGCCGCCTTCGTCGGGCTCCGCGCTGACCATCGACATCGCCGCGCCGTCGCCGCCGACCGGCGCGACGGTCAAGTGGCACCAGCCGTCGGTCGTCGGGTACACGCGCACGCGCAGCGTCGCCGCGGCCTCGAGGCGCGCGACGACCTCGTCGCCGCAGTCCGCCTTCCCGTAGTGCGCGGAGGCGTATCCGGCGGCGTCGATGACGAGGCGCGGGCGCGCGTCGTACGGCCACGCGATCTCGAAGCGGCCGTTCCCGTCGCAGGCGACGCGCAGCGGGTCGTCGCCGCCCCACGCGACCACGTCGGCGCTCGCGATCGGCGCGCCCGCGTCGTCCAGCACGACGCCGCGCACCACGCAGTCGGTCGCGGCCGCCGCCGCGGGATCCTCCGCCAGCGCGACGGTGCGCTCGGGCGCGAGCGCGGTTCCGGGCGCCCGCGCGGAATCCTCGCGCGCGACGACCGGCGCGTCCGGCGCGCCGCCGTCCGTCGCGACCTCGCGCGACCCCGCCGGGCCGTCGACCGTGTCGCGGCGCGGCGCGTCGTCGTCCAGCCACACGAACACGCCCGCGAGCGCCGCGAGGCACACCGCCGCCGCGACGACGAGCGCGACGCGCCCGCGCGAGCTGCTCCGGCTCTCCATGCGCACCATTCTGGAGGGCGGCTCGCGCCGCGCAAGCGAATCAGGCCGCGCCGAAGCCGGGGAAGGTCCCGTAGCAGCGGCCTTCCAGGTTGAACGCCTGGATGCGCGTGCCGGACCGGTCGATCACGGCGACGCGCGCGTGGCGGTCGTCGCGGCCCAGCTCGATCGCGACGTCGTTCGGCGCGCACAGGCGGCCCTCGTCCTCGCCGCCCTCGGCCAGCACGCGGCGCAGTCGACCGGCGGCGTCGAACAGGAGCAGCGCGCCCTCCTCGCCGCCGTGCACGACCAGCACGCGCCCGTCGCCCAGCGGCGCGGCGGCGACCGGCTCGAAGTCGCGGTCGCCCGCGCGCGGCGCGCCGAAGGCGAAGTGGAAGCGGTCGTCGCGGAAGACCTGCACGCGGCCGGCGCCCGCCTCGCAGACGTAGAGGTGACCGTCCGCGTGCGCCAGGCCGCGCACGTTGCGGAAGTACGCGTCGGGGTCGCCCGCGGGGCGCAGGCTCTTCGAACGACCGAGGCCCAGCGGCAGCACGCGCACCGCGTGGCGACGCATGCCCTTCGACGCGACGTACAGGCGCTGGTCCGCGTCGGCGCCGACGGTCGCGACGGCGACGGGCGCGCCGAGCTCGCCGGGGCGGCCGCGGTGCGCCAGCGCCGTCTCGTCGACGCCCGCCAGCTGCTTGCCGAACAGGTTGAACGCGAGCAGGCGCTCGCCGACCTCGTCCGCGACCCACAGGCGGTGGTCGTCGTCGACCGCGATGCCGGACGCGGACGCCGCCGCGCCGTCCTCGCCGCGGAAGCGCGCGACCAGCGCCAGCTCACGGCCGTCCAGGTCGAACGCGCGCACCTCCGCCGTGCGGGCTTCGGTGCCGACGTACAGGACGCCGTTCGAGAGTGCGAGGCTGCCGTGCATCAGGTGCGTGACGATACGGCGTCGCGCTCGAGGCGCAACACGACGACCTCCGCGGGCGCGCGGAAGCGCAGCGGCAGGCCGACGACGCCCA
>JAUHYB010000620.1 GCA_030426745.1 bacterium | reverse complement strand
GTACCAGTTCGGCAACCTCGCGGCCCCGGGCGGATGCGCCTGGGACGGCGTGACGCGTGACTCGGACTTCAGCAACGACGGCGCCGTCGGGTCGGAGGACTACACCTTCCTGACGAACAGCTGGCTCACGACCTCGGCGTGCAGCTGCTTCATGCCGCTGGTGAACGGCCGTCCGCAGGACGACCCGTTCGGCTCGCTCGAGCTCGACCCCGGGAACGACCGCACGCGCATGCGTCGGGCGCTCTCGCAGAAGGTCAGCAAGCCGTGGCACCGCCGCGTCGACTTCGACGACAACGGTCGCCTCGACCACGAGGACGTCCGCCTGTTCGAGGCGCGCCACGGCGTCACCGGCGCCCAGCGCCTGTCGACGCTGCTGCGGGACGAGGCCGAGCGCGAGCGCGCTCGCGCCCGCCGCACGCGCTAGAAAAAGCCTGCTAGGCTGAACGGGGCCCCGTCGCGCGCGGCGGGGCCCCCACCCTCCTCCTTCCCGCTCCCGCACCACCGCCGGCGCCCCGCGGCGCACGCCACCTCGCACGCCACCATGAGCCTCCGCCTTCCCCACGCCGCCGGCGCCTTCCTGCTCGCGCTCGCGCCGCTCGCCTCCGCGCAACTCGCGGACCTCCAGCTGTTGCCGAACGACACCTACGTCGACGTCGGCGACCACATCGACATCCACATCGTGGTCGTGTCGGACTCCCCGGCCAGCGTCGACTACTCCGGCATCGACGCGCTGATCGACTACGACCCGTTCTACGTCCAGCTCCTGGGCCACGACGACACGCTGTCCGCGGAGGCGTGGTTCGTGTCGTCCTTCCTGCCCGACCCGGACGGCATCAACGCCGACCTGACGGACGGCGACGCGCTGTACACCGCGCTCGCCTCGCCCGGCTCGCCGGCGGTCGCGCCCCCCGGCGGCGCGTTCGTGACGACGCTGCGCTTCCTCGCGCTGCACCCGACTCCCGCGACGACGGTGTCCTTCCTGCCGAGCTCCGGCAGCTTCGGCGAGACGCAGGTCTACGCCTTCGGCAGCCCCGGCGCGGTCGTCACCGGCGACATCTCCGACACGGCCATCGTGCACATCGCCGAGGACCCGATCACGATCTGCTCGGGCGAGACCCCCTGCCCGTGCAGCAACGAGGGCGACCCGGGCGAAGGCTGCGCGAACAGCACCGGCCAGGGCGCGATCCTGACCGCCACCGGCACCGTGATCGTCGGCAACGACGACATGGTGTTCCACATCTCGCAGGGCCGTCAGTTCCAGCCCAGCGTGCTCGTCCAGGGCAGCACCGTGATCTCGACGCCGTTCAAGGACGGGATCCTGTGCGCCGGCAACCCGACCGAGCGCATCGAGGTGGTGTTCATCGACGCCTTCGGCAACGGCTCGACGACGGCCTCGATCGTCACCGAGGGCAACATCAGCCCGGGCCAGACGCGCGTCTACCAGCAGTGGTACCGCGACCCCGGCGGGATCAGCCCCTGCGGGACCGGATCCAACTTCACCCAGGCGCTGATGATCACCTGGATCTAGCGCTGCCGGCGCGTCGCCCGCCGCGGCGCGACCGACCCCGGGGCGAGGGCCCCCGCCGCGACCGCCGGCGGGGGCCCTCGCCGCGTTCCACGGACCGGATCGCGCCGTCTGGAGCCGGAATCCCGTGAGCGATATCCTGCGGCGATGAAGCCGTTCCCCGCCCTCCGCCCCGTCGCCCCGCTCCTCGCCCTGGCCCTCGCGGCCGCCTGCGTCGCCCCCGCCGAGAAGGACTTCGAGACGCCGCTGCCGCGCGGCGCGTCCGCCCTGATCGAGTACGACGGCGAGTGGCCGGACCTGGCCGCGCAGTGGTACGAGCGCGACGAGATCCTGCCGGCGCTCG
>JAUHYB010000619.1 GCA_030426745.1 bacterium | reverse complement strand
GGGTTCTCCAGCGTGTTGCCGCCGAAGAGGTTCGTGCCCGCGCCGCTGGTGGTCAGCGCGAAGACCCCGCCCACCGCCTGGTTGCGGACCGCGACCGGCGCCAGCACCAGCGCGACGCCCAGCGCGAAACCGCCGACCCGCGCGAAGCCCGCGCGCCCGCGGTCGCGCCACAGCGGCCACAGCGCCAGGAACGGAAGCATCACCAGGAGGTTGCCGCGCAACAGCGCGCCGAGCCCCGCCAGCGCGCCGACCGCGACCCACCGGCGGGCGCGGCCGTCGTCCGCGGCCGTCAGCATCACCGCCAGCCCCGCGAACACCGGCAGCGCCAGGTTCGGCTTCAACAACCAGCACGGCAACGCGACCGCGACCGGGTGCGCCGCGACGAGCGCGCCCGCGATCCACCCGGCCCGCGCGCCGAACGCGCGCCGCGCCAGCAGGAACACCAGCGCGACCGTCAGGACGCCCAGCGCGACCTGCGCTCCGCGCGCGGCGGTGCGGTCGCCGCCGGTGACGGCGTACACCGCGCCGAGCGCGTAGGGATAGAGCGGCTCCTGGAAGAAGACCTCGTCGCCGATCCAGTCGCCCGCCGCGATCTCGCGCGCCCAGCGGTCGTACGACGCCTCGTCGATCACCGGCGCGTCCGCGTGCGGGTGGCGCGCTTCGTGATCGACCAGCGCGGCGACGCGCAGGCCGAGCGCCAGGACCAGCAGCGCGGCGAACCACCACGCGTCGCGGCCGCGGATCGCGCGGGGCGCGGCGGCGGGTGCGCCGCCGGCTCCCGCGGGGCCGCTCGAGTCGCCGGTGCGCGGAGCCTCCGTCAACGCGGCGTCTCCCACCGGGCGTCCAGCGGTCGCTCGCGCTCGACGCGGCGCGCGCGGGCGATCGTGCGCAGCAGGAAGGCGACGTGGCGGCCGGTCGGCGTCGCGGCGAGGACCGCCGGCGCGAGCGCCGCGACGAGCCCGCCGGCGACGCCCGCGACGAGCCACCCGGTGAGGACGACGAGCGCGACGCCGCCCGCCGCCAGCTCGGGCGCGCGGCGCGGGACGAAGCGGTACAGCGCCGCCTGCGCGCCGCCGACCCGCGGCGCGCGGTCGATCGCCTGGAACCAGGCCCGCGCGCGCCGCAGCGCCTGGTCGTCGCGCGCGCCGCGCGCCGGCTTGACCTCGAAGAACAGGGCGCCGTCGATCAGGCGCGCGGCCGCGCCGGGGTGCGCGCGGCGCAACGCCAGCGACAGGTCCAGGTCGTCCGCCGCGACGTCGGCGGCGGGCGAGAGGCCCAGCGACGCGCGCCAGGCCATCAGCTGGCCGTGCGCGGACCACAGCGCGCCGCGGCGCGACTCGGCCCGGCGCGCGACGGCCGTCCAGCGGTCCCAGGGCGCCGCGGCGGGTCCCGGCGGCGCCGCGCTCGGCGCGGATCCGTCCGCGGGCAGCTCGTGCACGAAGCACTGCGCCGCGCACGCGAGGCCCAGGCGCTCGTCGCGCGCGAAGGCGTCGACGAGGGCCGCGAGCGACCCGCGCCGCTGCACGACGTCCGCGTCGGTCAGCACGACGAGGTCGACGTCCGTCCCCCACCGCTCGAGCGCCGCGCGCATCGCCCCGGCCTTGCCCGGCCGCCCCTCGTTCGCGACGCACTCGACCGCGACGCCGGCGGGGAACGGCGCGGCCTCGATCGCGCGCCGCGCGCGGTCCGCCGTGCCGTCGGTCGATCCGTCGTCGACGACCGTCACGCGGTGCGCGCCCGCGGGCCAGTCCTCGGCCGCGAGGTTCGCGATCCTGCGCTCGATCACCGCCGCTTCGTTGCGGCACGGGACCAGCACGCCGACGCGCGTCGCCGTCACGACCGCAGGCTCTCGAGCGCCAGGCCCGGCCA
>JAUHYB010000618.1 GCA_030426745.1 bacterium | reverse complement strand
TCTCGAGCATCAGGTCCGGGTGCACCCCGATCATGTTGTCGATGTTGTAGACGTACTCGCCGCGGCTGGCCTTCGCCGTCTTCTTGGTGCCGCGCACCCAAGCCGTCTCGAGGTTGTACTGCGCGGCGCGCAGGGCCGCGGCGCTGCCGCCGATGCCGCCGCCGACGACGATCACTTCCAGGGGGGATTCACTCATCATCATTCGCTCCAACGAGCCGCCGAGAACGGAGGCGGCGAGCGAGCGTGACGCGAGCGGCGCGGACCGTCCAGTCCGCGCGGGCTAGATCGAGTCGAGGCCCCAGAGGAACGGCGCGAGCGGCAGCGCGGGGATCGTCGCGCCGGTCGCGCGCTCGAGGGCTTCCGCGGCCTCGCGACGCCCGGAAACGCCGAACAACGCCTCCAGGAGGCGTTCGTCGCTGATGCGCACGGCGCCGCGCGGTCCGGTCGCGGTGCGCGACGCTGGCCGATCGGGGTCATCGTTCCAGGCTATCGGCGCGCACGCGGCCGCGTCGATCGCGCGGATCGCCGCCGCCGGATCGAGCAGCTTGCCCATCGCCAGCACGCCCGGCGCGGACGCGACGCCGAGCTCGCGCAAGCGCGCCGGCAGCCCGGGCTCCGGCGCGCCGTCCGCGGCGAGCGGCGCCATCAAGTACAGCGGCGCGGCGCCCGCGTCGTCGAGCGCGGCGCGAAGCAGGCGCAGCAACGCGTCCGCGTCCCCGCCCCACTCGTGCGCGGCGCCGGCCAGGTCGCCCCCGCGGCCCAGGCAGAGGTAGGCGTCGACGTCGCGGGTCGCGGCGCCGTGCTCGTCATTGCTCTCGCGCTCCGCTTCGTGCACGAGCACGCGCATGCCCGGCGCGGCGAGCAACGCGGCGGTCTCGCGTCGCGTGCGCAGCGCGCGGCGCGGGTGCTCGCGGTACAGCCGGTGGATCGCCGCCGCGTCCTCGGCGCGCGCAGGCCGCACGCCGCGCACCTGCGGCAGACGACCCCGGACCTCGTGCCCCAGCACGAAGTCCTCCTCGCAGCCGACGCGCGCGTATCCGCGCGCGCCGTAGAACGTCTCGTCGTCGGCCCACAGCAGGCTCGCGACGCAGCCGCGCCGGGCCAGCTCGCGCTCGGCGCGCTCCAGCACGTTCGTCGCCAGCCCGCGCCCGCGGTCCGCCGACGCCGTCGCCACCGACCCGATCAGGCCGACGCGCAGCGCGCCGCCGGGCGCGCGCAGGTCGCGTACGAGGATCGCGCAGGCGGAACGCACGCGGCCGTCCGCGACGTCGCGCACCACGCAGCCGCGCGCGCGCGGCCCGAAGACGGTCGGGTACTCCGCGTCGAATCCCGACGCGCCGCGCAACGCCGACGCCATCAGCGCCCGCGTCTCGTCGTCGGCTGCGGAGAGCTCCAGCATCAGGCGGGCGGCTGCGAGCCGTCGCCGGCCGCGCCGTCGGACGCCGGGTCGGCGGCGCGCGCGCTCTGCACCGACTCGCGGTAGGCCTCGAGCAGCTGGTCGCTCAGCGACAGCGCGTCGCGCAGGCTGGAGTGCGCGCGGTCCACGGCGCCCGCCAGGTCGTCGGCGCCCAGCTCCGCCTCGCCGGCGCCGCGCAGGTCGCGCGCTTGCGCCTGCAGCTGGTCCAGCAGGGCCTGGAAGGCCGCACCGTTCGCGGGGTCGCTCTGCGAGCGCTTCGCCTCGCCCGGCCCCTGGATCGGGCCGACGCCGTTCAGCGCGTTCGGTTCTTGCACCATCGGTTCGCCTCCGCCCTAGCGCAGGAAGTTCAACAGGGTGTTCTGCATCAAGCGCGAGCCGGTGAGCTGCGCGAGCTGCAAGGTCTGCTCGGCGCGGGACAGGTCCAGCGCCACGTCCGCCAGGTCCGCGTCCTCGATG
>JAUHYB010000129.1 GCA_030426745.1 bacterium | reverse complement strand
ACCTCCTTCGCGAGCGCGGCCGGGACCTTCTCCACGACGATGGCGAACACGCCCGCGTCCTGCAGCGCGAGCGCGTCCTTCTTCAGCTCCTCGGCCTCGTGCTCCTCGGTCGCGCGGACCTGGTAGGTGCCGAACTTGTGGATCGACTGCGGCGTCAGGCCGAGGTGCCCCATGACCGGGATGCCGGCGTTCACGATGCGGCGCACCGTGTCGCACACGACCTCGCCGCCCTCGAGCTTCACGGCCTCGACCAGCGCGTCCTGCACCATGCGGCCGGCGTTGCGCAGCGCGTCGTCGGAGTTCACCTGGTAGCTCATGAACGGCAGGTCGCCGACGACCAGCGCGCGCTCGACGCCGCGGCGCACGAGGCTCGCGTGGTAGAGCATGTGGTCCATCGAGACCGACACCGTCGTGGCGAGGCCCTGCACGACCATCGCGACCGAGTCGCCGACGAGGATCACGTCGATCCCCGCCTGGTCGAGCAGCTGCGCCATCGTCTGGTCGTAGGCGGTCAGCGCGGAGATCGGCTCGCCCTGCTCCTTCATCTCGAGCAGGCTGCGGGTCGTGATCTTGCGGCCGGCGAAGTCGCCGTCGGGCGTGGAAGCGCTCATGGGTGTCCGGATGCGGTGAGGGGAGCCCGGGATCCTAGCACGGGGCCCGCCGGCGCGGCGCGGTCGGGCCGTCGGAGGGCGCGCCCGGGCGCTGCTCAGGGCTCGGTCCGCGGCGCGCCGCCGGCCTCGCCCGCCGCCGCGCGCCCCGTCCCCACCAGCCCGATCCCCCGCCGCAACGCCGCTTGCGCCGCGCGGGCGCCGTCGAGCGCGGCGCTCATGATGCCGCCCGCGTACCCCGCGCCCTCGCCGACGGGGAACAGGTTCCAGAAGCCGTCGGCGCGGAACGTGTCACGGTCGCGCGGGATGCGCACCGGGCCGGACGAGCGCGACTCGAGGCCGACCAGCACGCCCTGTGATCCGCCGAAGCCGGGGATGCGGCGGTCGAACCTGGCCAGCGCGACCGACAGCGCGTCGCGCGCGCGGTCCGGCAACAGGCGGTCGATGCGGCCCGGCGTCATGCCGAAGACGTAGCTCGTGCGGCCCAGCTCGCGCGAGTCCCGGCGCTCGAGGAAGTCGTCCACGCGCTGCGCCGGCGCGGTGTAGTCGCCGCCGCCCGCCTCGAAGAAGCGCTGCTCCAGCGCGCGCTGCAACGCTAGCCCGGCGAACGCGCCCTCGCCGTACTCGCGCGGCCCGAAGGTCGTCACGATCGCGGCGTTCGCGTAGCGCGACGAGTGCGTCGAGTTGCTCATGCCGTTCGTGCACAGGAGCCCCGCCTCGTTCACCGACGCGACGATGCGCCCGCCGGGACACATGCAGAAGCTGTGCGCGCCCGGCGCGTCCGGCCCCGCCTTCGACACCAGGTTGTAGCTGGCCGCGCCGAGCGCCTCCGCGCCGGGGACGCCGCCGTAGCGTCCTTCGGTGATCAACTCCTGCGGGTGCTCGACGCGCACGCCCAGCTGGAACGCGCGCGCGGCGAACGGCACGCCTTGTTCGGCGAGCGCTTCCCAGGTGTCGCGCGCGGAGTGACCCGGCGCCAGCACGAGCAGGTCGCACGGCAACTCGCCGCCGTCCGTGCGCACGGCCGTGACGCGCGCGGGGCGGCCGCCGTCCGTCTCGATGCTCTCCATGCGCGTGCGCCAGTGGAAGCGCGCGCCGCGGTCCTCCAGCATCGCGCGCAGCCGCGGCAGCAGGTCGTGCAGCTTGTCCGTGCCGATGTGCGCGCGCGCGTCGTACAGGATCTCCGGCGGCGCGCCGCAGGCGACGAGCTCCTCCAGGATCGGGACCTCGAGCGGGTCGTCGACGCGCGTGTACAGCTTGCCGTCGGAGTAGGTGCCCGCGCCGCCCTCGCCGAACAAGAGGTTCGACTCGGGGTTCGGCACGCGCGTGCGGTGGAAGCGCACCAGGTCGCGACCGCGCTCCTCCAGCACCGCGCCGCGATCGATCAGGTCGACCTGCACGCCGGAGCGCGCCAGCACCAGCCCCGCGAACACGCCAGCCGGTCCGGTGCCGACGACGACCGCGCGGCGCGGCGACCCCCGGAAGTCCCCCGCCGGGTCTCGCACGAGGATCTCGCCGACCTCCGGCGCGACCTGCGCGCGGCCCGAGCGCACGGCGCGGTCGAGCAGCTTCGACGAGAACGCGTCCGGCAACTCGACGTCCACGTGCGCGACGAAGCGCGCCGCGCGCCCCTTGGTCCGGCCGCGCACGTCGAGCGACTTGCGCGCCACGCGCGCCCCGCGCAGCTCCGCCGGGTCCGCTCCGACCTCGCGGCAGGCGCGCTCGCGCAGCACGGAGTCCGGCTCGTCGAGCCGCTGTTCCAGGTTCAGGATGCGCCAGGTCGTCATGGGGCCGTCTCGGCGGCGTGAGGGGCGGTGCGAGCCGCGCGGAAGTGCGCCCGGCGGGGCTTCGCTTCCTCCCGCGGGCCCCATAGGATGGCGGCATGAGCGTGGAACGCCACACCCGCGCGCCGGAAGCCGGACCGGTCGCCAGCTTCCTGTCCGGCGCGGGTCGCGACCGCATCCCGGGCGCGCTGCCCGTCATCTCCTACCGCGAGGAGGACGAGCACGCCTTCCTCGACGACCTGGAGCGCTGCGCCGGCGCGACCGTCGAGCTGTCGCGGCGCGGCGTGTGGCACGGGCACTGGGCGGAGCTGGCGGCGGAGGCCAGCGGCGTGGACCTCGCCGCGGAGCTGTCCGACCGCGGCGCCCTGCAGGCGCGCTGGCACGACGCGCGCCCGATCGTGTTGCCCGGCGTGCTGTCCGACGTCGTCGACGCGGCCGGCGACGAGTGGAGCGACGCGCTGGACCTGTACCGCGAGATCGGTGAGGACGGCGGCCTGCGGCGCGCGATGAAGCGCGCGGTGGCGGACCTCGGCGGTCCGTGGCGCGTGCGCGACAACCGTGTCGAGCTGGCCGACCCCGAGCGCGACCTGGAGAAGGTCCTGGTCGAGCGCGTGACGCCCTCGCGCGCGATGCGCGACCTGTGGTGCAAGTCCGCGCGGCTGTCGACGTCGGAGCACGACGACTCGCTGCGCCTGCGCTGTTCGTACGGCCACGAGGTCGACGACGACGCGGGGCGCGACCCGGCGCGGCTGCGCGCGGTGGCGGAGCTGGCCGAGGCGGTGTTGCCCGGCGCGCAGATCGTCGCGGACGACCCGACCTTGATGCAGTTGCTGGAGATCCTGTCCGGCGAGGAGCTGTGGATGACGCAGCACATCGCGTACTGGAACGCGCCCGAGGGCGGCGCGCTGTTCCACCACGACGCGTTCGAGGAGGACGTCGAGGGCGGTCAGCGCGGGGTGTGCTACGCGCAACTCGCGGGGCGCACGGCGTGGCTCGCCCTGTCGATCGAGGACCTGGCGCTGCGCGTGCGCGAGTTCGTCGACCTCCTGGCGGACGGCGAGCTCGACTGGGTGCGCGCGGACCTGTTCCCGCGCGACGCCGACCTGGACGGCGCGATCGCGTGCGCGCGCGACCAAGAGCGCTTGATGCGCGAGCTGGCGCTGCCCGGCTGCGGTCGCTTCGCGGCGCTCGTGAACCGCGGGCCCGAGTTCACCGACTACCTGGCGAACGCGGGGCACGCGCTGCTGCTCGAGGCCGGCGACGTGATCCTGATGCCGAACTACGGCAAGGGCCGCACCGTGATGCACTCGGTGTTCTGCGGCGACGACGAACCGACGTACGCGATCTCGGCCGCGCTGCGGCAGGTGAACGCCGAGCGGCCCGCGCCGCCCCCGCCGCACGCGCGCGGGCGCGGCCAGCGGCGCACGAACGACAAGCAACGCGCGCGCCGCTCCTCGCGCCGCAAGCACTAGGCCGGGCTCGCGCCGCGGGCGTGTTCCTGCCGATGACGACGAGTCCTCTCCGACACCGATCCGGCGGCGGCACCGCACCGGCGACGACGCCCGGCCGCCGACGAGCCCGGGGCGCCGACGACACAGGGCTGCATGGCAGGCCGAGCCGCCGACCGGAACGGGCCGCCGAAGACGACCGATCACCGAGACCATCGCGCCGCGGAAGACGCCGCGCCTCCCGAGACCGCGCGACGCGCGAACCGAACCCACGGACCACCCGACCGACCCCCCCGACCGCGACATGACGAGTTCCCCTGCGACCCCCGGCGCCGCCCTGCCCGCGGCGCCGACCGCGATCGAGGACGGCGCGCTCGCCGCGATCCTCGCCGACTTCGACCTGGCGCCCGCGGACCTGGGCGCGCGCGCGCGCGTGACGGCTTCCGCGGGTGACGCGCCGGACCTGCGCGAGCGGCTGGACGAGGCGTTGCCCGAGGACGGCCTGGCGCTGGTCGTCGTCGCCGGCGAACGGGACGACGCGGCGCTCGCGGAGGAGCGCAACCGCCTGTGGCCGTTGTTGCACGTCGTGGCGATCTACGACCTGTCGGCGGCCGGCGTGCGGCGCCGGACCCTGGGCGGCCGCGAGGTCGTGCAGCACGAAGCGCACGCGCCGGCCATGGTGCTGGCCGCGCGCCGCAAGACGCACGTCATGTCGCCGGACGCGACCGTCGAGAAGTTCGACCAGAACGCGTCGGGCTGGAACGGTGAGGCGGGGTCGGCGGGCTACCCGCACTTCCGCTGGATGCGCAAGTTCGTCGCGGACTTCGCGAAGACGTCGAAGCCGTCGCCCAGCGTGCTCGATTTCGGCTCGGGCGCCGGGTGGGTCGGCATCGAGGCGGCGCTGCGCCTGGGCGCGCGCGAGCTGTGCTTCTTCGACCCGAGCCCCGAGATGGTGCGCATCGTCGAGGACAACTGCCGCGCGAACCACATCGCGGACTTCACGGGCCGCACGGGCTTCGGCGAGGACCCGCCGTTCGCGGACCACGAGCCGTTCGACCTCGTGCTGTCGTCGGGCGTGCTGTCGTTCAGCCCGGATCCCGAGCGCTGGTTCGAGGGCCTCGCGTCCTGCGTCGCGCCCGGCGGCGAGCTCGTCATCGGCGACATCCACCGCGAGTCCCGCGGCATGCGCCGCCGCCGCCGCGCCAAGCCGCTGTTGCCGGTGCGCGAGCTGAACGCGTGGACCCGCGACGAGGCGCGCCGCGAGCTCGAGCGCCGCGGCTTCGTCCACCGCGCCGGAGCCGGCTACCAGCTGACCCGCCCGATCCCCGAGGCCATGTACGTCAACGAGGCGAAGCTCGGCGGCGTGCTGACGACGCCGCTCCTGCTCGCGAACCGCGTGGCGAGCGCCCTCGACCGCGGGCTGGGGTCGCCGCTGCAGGGGCAGTTCGACTCCTGGGTGATGCGGTTCGAGCGACCGGTTTAGGCTGGGGCCCGCCGGGCGCGTGCCGCGTACAAGAAGCGCGGACTCGCCGGACCCGCTCGGGGGCCGGCCGGATTCGGCCTCGAGAGGCCGCTGGTCGGCCGCTCCCCGCATCCGAGAGGACACTTCCCATGAAACGCATCCCGTTGTCCGCCGCCCCGCTCGCCGCGTCCTTCGCGCTCCTCGCCGCCGCTCCCGCCGCACACGCCCAGTGGTCCAGCGGCGTCGGCTGTCCGCTCGACCTCGAGGACGACGCGTCCGGAGACGACTGCGTGTCCGCCGCGCCGCTCGAGCTGGGCCCGGGCCAGCAACGCGAGGACTACCTCGCCGTCCAGGGGCCGGCCGGCACGTTCCCCACGCCTTCCGATGACGACTACTGGCTGTTCCCCGGCGTCGCGGACGGACACACGCTGACGATCGACGTGCAGTTCCTCCACCAGTTCGGGAACATCGACGCCGAGCTGATCGATGGTCCGGGGTGCGCGACGATCGTCGCGTCGGGCACGTCGACCACGGACGATGAGTCGCTGATCGTCACGAACTCGTCGGGTGCACCCGTCGACTACGTGTTGCGCGTGTTCACGGACGACCCGGCCTTCGCGTGCAACGACTACACCTTGCGGTGGGAGACCACGCTCGAGCCGTGCACGAGCCACGGGCCGGACGCCTCCGAGCCCAACGACGGTTGCGCGACCGCGTCGCCGCTGCCGCTGGTCGGCCTGGTCGCGGACGTCAAGGTCTCGGCGAGCGACGTCGACTACTACTCCTACCAGGTCCTCGCCGGCGAACTCCTGATGGTCGACGTCGTCACCGAGGACGGACCGGGAGCGCTCGAGGTCGCGGTGTTCGACGACGGCGCTTGCGTCACGCCTTGGGCGACGCCGCTCGTGACCGACGAATCGGGGGCGGTCCACTACGCGAACATCACGGGCGCTCCGGTGGACGTGAGGGTCCGCGTGTCCGCGACGTCCGCGCCTTCGGACTGCGTCCGCTACGACCTGTACGTCAGCCGGCGCCAGGAGGGCTGCCTGAACTTCTGGAACGACGGCTGGGAGGAGAACGACGACTGCGCGTCGGCCAATGTGCTGCCGCTCGGGCTGACGAACAGCCTGAACGTGTTCGGCGCGGCGACGATCCCGGACGACGACTACTGGATCGTCCCGAACGTCCCCGACGGCTACGAGGTGCTGATCCGGTGCGGCTACATCTTCGGCGGCCTCGCGCCGACGTTCCGCCTGTACGAGGGATCGGGTTGCGGGACGCTGCTGGACGGCGCCGTGACGGACGGCGGTACGAGCCTGCGGATCGCCCGCACCGCGAACCACTCCGGCGCGCCGCGGGACTACGTGCTGCGCGTCAGCGGCAGCGGCCCGAACTTCGACTGCAACCGCTACAGCCTCGACCTGACGGTGCAGCCCGACATCGAGGTCGGATCGACGTTCTGCTTCGGCGACGGCACGGCCGACGCCGGCGGAGGGCCGGTGGACTGCCCCTGCAGCAACGCGAGCTCGCCGGGCAGCGGCGAGGGCTGCGAGAACAGCCTGGGCCACGGCGCGACGCTGACCGCCTTCGGCACGAGCCGCGTGCTCCGGGACGACCTGTTCTTCCGCGTCGACGGGGCTCGCCCGAACCAACCCGGGGTGCTGCTGCAAGGCGCGACCACGATCGCCGTCCCGTTCAAGGACGGCATCCTGTGCGTCGGCCCGCCGACCGAACGCCTGGAGATCTTCTTCCTCGACGCGGCCGGCACCGCCCTGTCCCAGTCCTCGATCGTCACCGGCGGCAACGTGAGCTCCGGGATGACGCGCTCCTACCAGTACTGGTATCGCGACCCCGGCACGCCGTGGACGTGCACGGCGCGGTCGAACTTCACGCAGGCGGTCGAGGTGAGCTGGACGCTCTGACCGACACCGGAGGGCCTCCGCAGGAATATGGTGCCAGGCACTTTCCTCCGGAATAAGGCCGCGCGCCCCTCCGCCGCCTACTGCGGCGGAGGGGCGCGCGGCCCTATTCCGGAGGAAGGTGCCTGGCACCGTATTCCTGCGGAGGCGCGCCGCACGCCCCGCCTTCATCGCGACGGCGCACCCCTCCGCACCGCGCGCCTGATACCTTCCCTCCCATGACGCAGGACGTGGACGCGCGCGCCGCCTGGGACGCGCTGGAATCCCTGGTCGAGGCAGGGGATCGAGCAGGCGCCGAGGCGTTGCTCGACGGGCTCGAGCCGCTGGAGAGCGTGCGCGTCGTCGCGCGCCTCGACGAGGACGTGCGCGCTCGCCTGCTGGCGCTGCTGGCGCCCGAGGACGCGGCGGACGTGATCGAGCACATGCCCGACACGCACGCGGCGGACGCGCTGGAGAGCCTGTCGCCCGAGGAGGCGGCGCGCATCCTCGAGGAGCTGCCCAGCGACGCGCAGGCCGACCTGCTGGGCGACCTCGACGACGACGACGCCGAGAAGATCCTGGCCGCGATGCAGCCGGAGGACGCGCGGGAGCTGCGCGAACTCGCGGCCTACGACGAGGACACGGCGGGCGGCCTGATGTTGACGGAGTACGTCGACGTGCCCGCTCGCAGCACGGTGGACGAGGTCATCGACTCCATCCGCGCGCACGCGACGGAGTACGCGAGCTACGACATCCAGTACGTCTACGTCGTAGACGAGGGCGAGCGCCTGGTCGGCGTGCTGCGCCTACGCGACCTGTTGATGGCGCCGCGCAACCGGAAGGTCGAGTCCGTGATGCTGCGCGACCCGCACTCGGTGCGCGTCGACGACGGGCTGGACGAGCTGATGCACTTCTTCGAGGAGCACCACTTCTTCGGCGCGCCGGTGCTGGACGAGCACGGCGTGCTGTGCGGCGTGCTGCGGCGGTCGGGCGTCGAGGCGGCGCTGGCCGAGCAGAGCGACGAGACCTTCCGCCGCACGCAGGGCATCGTCGGCGGCGAGGAGCTGCGCAGCATGAAGCTGCTGCTGCGCTCGCGCCGCCGGCTGGCGTGGCTGTCGGTGAACATCCTGCTGAACATCGCGGCCGCCAGCGTGATCGCGATGCACCAGGACACGCTGGAGGCGGTCATCGCGCTCGCGGTCTTCCTGCCGATCATCTCGGACATGAGCGGCTGTTCGGGCAACCAGGCGGTCGCGGTCAGCCTGCGCGAGCTCACGCTCGGCACGATCAAGCCGTCGGACCTGCGGCCGGTGCTCCTCGGCGAGGTCGGGCTCGGCCTGCTGAACGGCCTCGCGCTCGGCAGCCTGATCGGCGTCGTCGCGTGGGCGTGGCAGGGCAACGGGTGGCTCGGCCTGGTCGTCGGCGCGGCGCTGGCGCTGAACACGCTCGTCGCGGTGTGCATCGGCGGCGCGATCCCGCTCCTGCTGCGGCGCTTCGGCAAGGACCCGGCGCTGGCGGCCGGTCCGATCCTGACGACGATCACGGACATGTGCGGCTTCTTCCTCGTGCTGACGCTGGCGTCGCTGGCGCTCACGCACCTCGTCTGATCACGGATCGAAGGACCGCGCCATGCTCCGCTGGTTCAAGCAACGCCGCCGCGCGAAGCTGCGCGCGCGCCCCTTCCCGCCCGAGTGGGCCGCCGTGCTCGAGCGCAACGTCGCGCACTGGACGATGCTGTCGAACGACGAACGCGCGCACCTCGCCGGCCTCGTGCAGGTCTTCGTCGCCGAGAAGGACTGGGAAGGGCGCGGCGGCCTCGCGCTGGACGACGAGATCCGCGTGACGATCGCCGGCTGCGCGTGCCTCCTGCTGCTGG
>JAUHYB010000617.1 GCA_030426745.1 bacterium | reverse complement strand
CGCGCGCATCCGCACCGCGCTGACCGAGCTCGAGGCCGACCTGGCCGCCTCGCCGCTGCCGCTCGAGGTCCGCAAGCTCGCCGGCGGCTGGCGCCTGATGACCGCCGCCGAGGTGAACGAGGTCGTCGGCCGCCTGTTCCAGGCGCGCAAGGCGGAGCGCCTCTCGGCCGCCGGCCTCGAGACCCTGTCCGTCGTCGCCTACCGCCAGCCGGTCACCAAGGCCGAGATCGAGGCGATCCGCGGCGTGCAGTGCGGCCCGATGCTGCGCACCCTCGTCGACCGCGGCCTGGTGAAGGTCACCGGTCGCGCCGACCAGCCGGGCAGCCCGCTCCAGTACGGGACGACGCGCGACTTCCTGGACCGCTTCGGCCTGGGCGGCCTCGACGAGTTGCCGCGCGACGGCGAGCTCCTGGGCTAGCGCGGAGACGGCGCCGGGCGGGCGCGGGGAGACGTCGCAGCGCGCGCCTTGCGCCCTCGACGCACGCGCCCGTACACTCTCGGGCTTCCTTCTCCCGGTCCCGTCCCCTCGATTCGCCCGTCCCCGTCCCCGGGGCGGCTCCCCGATGTCCGATCCGAAGTCCAGCACGCCGGCCGAAACCCACCACGAGCACGACGAAGAGCTGGTGCACGTCCCGAAGGGGCAGAGCAAGCTCCAGTTCTATCTGATGGTGATCGTGATCCTGGTGATCCTGGTCGCCTTCTCGATCACGCCGGCCATGATGTCGTCGTTCAGCCCGGACCGCACGGGCGAGACGTACGTCAGCTGGCAGGTGCCCGGGAACGACATGGTCGCGATGGACGCCACGACCTTCCGGACCGAGAAGCGCAACCTGAACGCGCTGCAGCTGGTCCTGGGCAACCCCGTGCCGCTCGCGACGGGCCTGTTCGACGCGAAGTCGGACGAGGCGGTCGCCCGCTTCATGATCGTCGAGGAGATGGCGCAGCAGGCCGGCATGCGCGTCTCGGACCAGGAGGTCCGCGAGCAGATCCTGGCGATGTTCGGCACCGGCGAGGCCTACCGCAGCCTGCTCGACCAGCGCCGCGGCGTCACGACCAAGCAGTTCGAGGACGCCCTGACGCGCTACCTGCTCGTCTCGCGCTACCTGAACTGGATGTCGATGGGGGCCGGCCTCGTCGACCCCGGCGAGGTCGAGGAGGAGTGGCTCGCGACGAACCAGGAGTTCGCCTTCGACTACGTCGCGGTCCCGACGGAGAACTACAAGCAGAACGCCGAGGAACAGCTGCCCGCCGAGGCGGAGCTGAAGGCCTGGTTCGACGCGAAGGGCGACTTCGAGAAGCGCCGCTACTACGTCGGCCCGTACTTCTCGGCCGAGGCCGCCTACCTGTCGCTGCCGCTCGAGGTCGTGCCGGAGAAGCTCGTCGCCGCCTACCCGCCGGCCGAGGACGAGGACCACGACAGCGCCGCGCAGGGCTACTACGACCTCTACTACACCACGCGCTTCACCAAGCCCGAGGACCAGCGCGAGGGCGACGACGACCTCTACTTCGCGTTCGAGGACGTCGCCGACATCTGCAAGATCGAGGTGCAGGCGTTCAACGCGATGAACCTGTGGCTGCGCGACCTGGACGAGAAGCGCAAGGCCGGCGACGAGATCGACCTCGCCGCCGAGGCCGAGCGCCTGGGCCTGGAGTACGGCAAGCAGGAAGAAGCGCTCACCCGCGACCAGTGGAACGAGGTCGAGCTGCCGTGGACCGGCCCGTTCGTCGTCGGCAACATCGTGCGCGGCGGTAAGGGCGTCATGTCGAACCGCATCGTCGTCGACAAGAGCCAGCTCGTGCTCTCCCGCGTCATCGACCGCGTCGAGTCCTCGCTGCCCGACTTCTCCGAGATCCAGGAGCAGGTCGCCGAGGAGTGGG
>JAUHYB010000128.1 GCA_030426745.1 bacterium | reverse complement strand
GCGGTCCGCCAACCCGACGATTCTGCACCCGGCACGGTACCTTCGGCTACGGCACGCCACCCTCGGCCGCGCCGCGCGAGCCGCGAACC
Source organism: bacterium (assembly GCA_030426745.1). Taxonomy (GTDB): domain Bacteria; phylum Planctomycetota; class UBA1135; order UBA1135; genus JACKHV01. The sequence goes on along the minus strand of JAUHYB010000128.1, from coordinate 9,027 downwards.
ACGCACCGAACGAGACGAGCCGGCCACCGGGCCGGCTCGTCTCGTTCGCGTTCGTCGCGCGCGGGTCAGGCGCTCGGCGCCGTCGCGCGGAGCTCGTTGGTGACCATCTCACCGACCTCGGTCGTGCCGTGCACGCCGGTGCCCACGCCCTTCAGGCGCTGCGAGGTGAAGAGGTCGCGGACGACCTGCTCGATCGCCTTCGCGGCGGTCTTCTCGCCGAGGTAGTCGAGCATCATCGAGCCCGCCAGGATCGCGGCGACCGGCGACGCGACGTTCTTACCGGCGTGCTTCGGCGCGGAGCCGTGGATCGGCTCGAACAGCGAGACGCGGCCGGGGTGGATGTTGCCCGACGCGGCGATGCCCATGCCGCCCTGCACCATCGCGCCCAGGTCGGTGATGATGTCGCCGAAGAGGTTCGGCGTGACGGCGACGTCGAACCACTCGGGGTTCTTCACCATCCACATGCACGCCGCGTCGATGTAGGCGTGCTCCGTCTTGATGTCGGGGTAGTCCGCCGCGACGATCTCGAACACGCGCGTCCAGATGTCCTGGGCGCGGACGGCGTTCGCCTTGTCGATCAGCGTCACCGTCTTGTTCTTGTCGCGCTCGCGCGCCAAGTCGAAGGCGTAGCGCACGGCGCGCTCGACGCCGTGGCGCGTGTAGACCATCGTCTGGGTCGCGACCTCGTGCTCCTGACCCTTGTGCGCGAAGCCGTGCATGCCGGAGTAGGCGTCCTCGGTGTTCTCGCGCACGATGACCATGTCGACGTCCTCGGGGCCCTTGTCCTTCAACGGGCAGAGGCGCGCGTCGTACAGCTGGATCGGCCGCAGGTTGATGTACAGGTCCAGCTCGAAGCGCATCTTCGCGATGATCCCGTACTCGATCAGGCCGACCGGCAGGCGCGGGTCGCCGATGGCGCCGAGGTAGACGGCGTTCTTCTGCTTGCACTCCTCGAAGGCGGCGTCGGGGAAGATCTCCTCCGTCTTCAGGTAGTGCTCGCTGCCGAAGGGGTACTCCGTCTTGTTCAGACGGAAGCCGTACACCTCGGCGGCCGCGTCCACGACCTTCATCGCCTCGGCGGTCACTTCCGGCCCGATGCCGTCGCCGCCAATCACTGCAATGTCGTACTCAGCCATGTCTTCGTTCTCTTTCCCGTGCCTGTTCAGGCGTGCGTCGGCACGCGGAACATCCCGGGCCGATAACTGGTGATGCGTCCTTCGACGGCGCTGGCCGCGACGGACAGGGGGGACGCGAGGTAGAGCTTGCCGGGGCCGCTGCGGCCCTGGAAATTGCGGTTGATCGCGCTCACGGTCACTTGTTCCGACGTCTCGGAGACGCCCGGGCCGCAGCCGATGCACGCGCCGCAGCCGGGGTCGATGACGCGCACGCCGGCGCGCTCGAACACGTCGAGGTATCCCTTGGAGCGCGCGTACTCCATCACGGTCTTCGAGCCGTACTGGATGTACATCGCGACGCCGTCCGCGATCTTGCGGCCGCTGTCGAGCGCCTCGGAGAGCACCTGGGCATACATGTCCAGGTCCCCCTCCTTGCCCGCGGTGCACGACCCGCCGTAGGCGATGTCGATCGCGATCTCGCCGAGGTCGGCGATGTCCTTGCCGTAGGTCGGGTCGCCCGGCTGCGCGACCATCGGGCGGATCGCGCCCAGGTCGATCGTGTGCACGCCGCCGGCGTACTCGGCGCCCTCGTCGGCCGTCACGAAGCGCGCCTTCACGTCCGCGGCGGACAGGCCGTCGCGGCGCGCGGCGATCCACTCGGCGAGCTGGTCGTCGCCCTCGCAGATGCCGGACTTCGCCGAGCACTCGGTCGCCATGTTCGTCAGCGTCGCGCGCTCGTCGACGGAGATGTTCGCCAGGCCGGGCCCGCCGAACTCCATCACGCGGTCGAGCGTGTCCTCGCGCACCGCGAAGGTCGCCAGGATGTGCAGGATCAGGTCCTTCGCCGTGACGCCTTCCGCCAGCGAACCGTGCAGCTCGAAGCGGATCGACTCGGGCACGCGCACGTTGGTGAAGCCGGCGTAGATCAGGCCCGCGTACTCGGTGGCGCCGACGCCCCAGGTGAGCGCGTTCGACCCGCCGCCCATGCAGGTGTGCGAGTCGGTCGCCTGGATGAAGTCGCCGGGGTCGACGAACTCCTCGCGGGCGACCTGGTGGCAGATGCCCGGCGAGATGCCGTTCTTCGCCGAGTAGTCGCGCACGCCGGTGTGGCGCTGGAACTCGTTCTGCAGGTCGCGCAGCGTCTGGATGCGGTCCGCGAAGGGCGCCATCTTCTTCACCCCGTCGGCGTACAGGAGGTGGTCCTCGAACACGCCGAACTTCGCGGGGTTCGGCAGCTCGTAGTCCATCCCGTACTCCTGCAGCAGGAAGTGGTGCACCTGCGCGGTCGTGAACTCGTGGCTGTAGCCGCCGTCGACCTTCACCAGGCAGGAGTCGCCCGGCTTCACGCATGCGCCCGCGGGCGCGTCGACGAGGTGCGAGGCGATGATCTTCTCGGCCATCGTCATCGCGCGCTTCGGCGTCGCCGGCGCGTCGACCTGCGCGTCACCGCGCGCGACCGCCTTCGCGAAGGGGAACAGGCCGCCCGACTCCAGCGTCGCCTTCGCGACGGGGTCGAAGCGCCCGGTGAACTCCTCCAGCGGGATCGCCTCGCCGTCCTGCAGCCGCTTCAGCTGGGCGTGGTTACCCATCAGCTGGCCCAGGTTCAGGTTGTTGCGCTCGTGGATCGGCGCGAACGACGACGCGATGACCAGGCGGATGCCCGACCACTTCTCGCACTGCGGCGCGGTCTCGCGGCTGGATCCGGTGCCCTTGCGCTGGCCCGAGACGATCACCTCGAAGTTGCCGTCCATCAGCGCACGCGTGCCGAACACGCGCTCGCCGTTCTCGTCCATCAGGCCGGCGTAGGCGTCCAGCGCGATCTCCTCCGGCCGGTGCCGGAAGCAGACCCACGCGGGCGTCATCACGTCCGTGTTGATGTCGTCGAGCAGGTCCTCGGGGCGCACGTCCTCCATGCGCAGGTCCAGGTCACCCGCGAGCTGCTTCTTGATCAGCTCGAGGTCCTTGGTGAGGAACAACACGCGCTTGCCCGGAGACAACGCGACCCGGCGGACCCCGTCGGGCCCGGTCTGAATCAGGGGATTCACGGTCGGGCCCTCTAGGCGCTGGGGTTCTCGATCAGCATCGCGATGCCCTGACCGCCGCCGATGCAGGCCGAGCCGACGCCGAAGCGCTTGCCGGTGCGGCGCAGCTGGTACATCAGCGTCAGGATCAGGCGCGTGCCCGTCGCGCCGAGCGGGTGGCCCAGCGAGATCGCGCCGCCGTTCACGTTGCACTTGTCGCGGTCGAGGCCGAGGTCCTTCTCGCAGCCGAGGTACTGCGCGGAGAAGGCCTCGTTGATCTCGAAGTAGTCGACGTCGCCCTGCGCGACGCCGGCGCGCTCGAGGCACGCGCGGATCGCCGGGACCGGTCCGATGCCCATCTCGGTCGGGTCGACGCCCACGTAGGCCCACGAGCGGATCTTCGCGAAGACGTCGAGCGAGTCGGCCTTCGCGCGGTCGCCCGTCGTCACCACGAGCGCCGCCGCGCCGTCGACGATGCCGGACGCGTTGCCGGCCGTGACCGTGCCGTCCTTGCCGAAGGCGGGGCGCAGCTTGCCCAGGCCCTCGATCGTCGTCTCGGGGCGGATGTGGTCGTCGGTGTCGACGATCGTGTCACCCTTGCGGCCGGGGATCACGACGGGGTCGATCTCCTCGCCGAAGCGACCTTCCTTCACCGCGGCCGCGCCCAGCTGGTGCGAGCGCAGCGCGTAGGCGTCCTGCTCCTCGCGCGAGATGCCGCGCGTCTTCGCGACCTTCTCGGCGGTCTGCGCCATGAAGAGGTCGGCGAGCGGGTCCTTCAGCGAGCCGAACAGCGTGTCCATCAGCTGCGGCTGGACGCCGAAGCGGAAGCCGGTGCGGCCGCCGTACAGCGCGTACGGGGCCTGCGACATGTTCTCCATGCCGCCGGCGAGCACGGTGGTCGCCTCGCCCAGCTGGATCATCTGCGCGGCGTTCACGATCGACTGGATGCCGGAGCCGCACAGGCGGTTCACGGTCAGCGCGCCGGCCGACTGCGGGGTGCCCGCCTTCAGGCCGACGTGACGCGCGCCGTAGATCGCGTCCATCGAGGTCTGCAGCGCGTTGCCCATCACCACGTGCTCGATCGACTCGGGGTCGACCTTCGCGCGCGCGATCGCGGCCTTGCTCGCGTGCGCCGCGAGGTCGATCGCGGTGATGTCCGCGAGCTTGCCGAAACCGGGGGTCCCGGAGTACTCGCACATGGGCGTGCGTGCCCCTCCGACGATGACGATGTCCTGGCTCATACTGATTACCTCTTCTGTTTCGCGCGGGCGCGTCGCCCGCCGTTGATCGGGAGTGCCGGCGACCTTCGCGGCCGCCGGCGGTTCGTCGCGCGCCCGGGCTACTTGCCCTGGAAGTCGGCCTTGCGCTTCTCGAGGAAGGCGGCCATGCCCTCGCGCATGTCCTGGGTGGTCGAGGCGAGGCCGAACATGTCGGACTCCATGATCTCGCCGTCCTGCTGCGACATGTTGATGCCGCGGTTGATCGCCTCCATGCCGAGGCGCAGCGCGACGGGCGCGCGCGACAGCAGCGTCTTGACGAGCTTCAGCGTGCCCTCTTCGAGCTCCTCGGGCGCGAAGATGCGGTTCACGATGCCCACGCGGTGCGCTTCCTCGGCCGAGTACATGTCGCCGGTCAGCACCCACTCGCGCGCGACGCCGGGGCCGGCGACGCGGGCCAGGCGCTGCGTGCCGCCGTAGCCGGGGATGATGCCCAGCGAGACCTCGGGCAGCCCGACCTTGGCCGCCGTCGACGCGGTGCGCAGCGTGCACGCGAGCGCCAGCTCCATGCCGCCGCCCAGCGCGAAGCCGTTGATCATCGCGATCGTAGGCTTGCCCATGCGCTCGAGCTTCGCGAAGACCTGCTGGCCGAAGAAGGCGACGTCCTTCGCCCCCATGGCCTCCATCTTCGCCAGCTCGTTGATGTCGGCGCCGGCGATGAACGCCTTGTCGCCGGATCCGGTGATCAGCACGACGCGCACCGAGTCGTCCTCGGCCAGCGCGTCGAACGCGTGCGACATCTCCGTCAGCGTCTGACGGTTCAGCGCGTTCATCACCTTCGGACGGTTCACGACGACCTTGCCGAGGCCGCCCTCGGTGGTCACGACGATGTTCTCGTAGCTCATGGCGTTGTGCTCTCCGCGCGCGGGATCAGCCCTCGCGGACGATCTCGACCTTCTCGATGGTGACGGGTTCGACGGGGCTCGAGCCCTCGCCGCCGCGGCGGCACGGCGCGTTCGCGATCGTGTCCAGCGCGTCATCGCCCTCGACGAGCTTGCCGAAGGCCGTGTACTGACGATCCAGGAAGCCCGCGTCGCCGTGGCAGATGAAGAACTGGCTGCCGGCGGAGTTCGGGTCCTGCGCGCGCGCCATCGACACGATGCCGCGCTCGTGGTGGATGTCGTTGAACTCCTGGTCGACCTTGTAGCCGGGGCCGCCCATGCCGGTGCCGTCGGGGCAACCGCCCTGGACCATGAAGCCGGGGATCACGCGGTGGAAGATCGTGCCGTCGTAGAAGCCCTTCTCCGCCAGCGTGAGGAAGTTCTCGACGTGGCGCGGCGCCGTGTCGGGATAGAACTGCAGCTTGATGTCGCCGGCGGTGGTCTTGAGGACCGCGGTCACGGTCGTGTCGAGGGTGGCCATCGGGTGGTCCGTCCTGTTTCGGTGCGTTTCGCCTGACTCGGCGCGTTTCGGTGTCGGGGGGGTGGTGGTGTCGCGCGGGCGCGCGTCGCAGCGTGGAGGCGCCGCGCGTCCCGCTCGAGGGCGGACCGTTCGTCACGGCCCGCCGCGGATTCTGTGCGAGGTCGTCGCGGTCCGGCTCAGCCGTCCTCGCGCTCGCCCTCTTGTCGGGCGGGCGCGCGCACGACGACGACGCGCTCCATCACTTGGGTCTCGACCGGCATCGACATCTGCCCGCTGGGCGTGCGCTTGACCGGCGTCGTGGCGATCGCGTTCAACACGTCCATGCCGCTGACCAGCTTGCCGAAGGCGGAGTAGTTGCCGTCCAGGTTCGGCGCGGTGCCGTGCACGATGAAGAACTGGCAGGTCGCCGAGTTCACGTCATGAGGGAGGCGCGCCATCGACAGCACGCCGGGGACGTGGCGCTTCTGGCTGAACTCCGCGTCGACGTTGCGCGGGCCGCCGCCCACGCCCGTCCCCTGCGGGTCGCCGCCCTGGATCATGAAGTTGCGGATCACGCGGTGGAACGTGAGGCCGTCGTAGAAGCCGGTGTAGGACAGGTCGAGGAAGTTGCGCACGTGGTTCGGCGCGACGTCCGGCCAGAACTCGGCGACCATTGCGCCCTGGTTCGTCTGGATGACGGCCCAGTACCGGTCGAGCTCCTCGAGCGGCATCTTCATGAAGTCGAGGCCCTCGGGCGCGCGCTGCAACACCTGGACCTTCGACGCCGGCGACTCCAGGTACTCCTTCGCGAACGTCAGCTCGAAGCCCTCGGCCGTGACGAGCCCGGACGCCGCCAGCGCCGGCGCCAGGTCGTAGGACATCGTCAGCGTCGCGCCCGGCTGCAGCGGCACGACCTCCGTCAGCTCGCGCTCCGCGATCGGCGTGCCGTCCACGGTGAACGCCGACGGCGTCAGCAGCCACCCGGCGACGGGCGCGCCGCCCTCGGGGGCCGTGATCGTGAGGTCGACCTGGAAGGACGTGCCTTCGACGTACAGTTCGGGGGCGCTCCACTCGACGGTCGGCTCGCCCAGGGCGGCCGGCAACGAACAGAGCAGTGCGACGGCGTACATCACGACTTCTTGTCCCCGTCCCACTTGTAGAAGCCCTCGCCGGTCTTGCGGCCGAGCTTGCCCTCGGCGACGAGGCGCTCGAGGATCGCGGGCACTTCGAACGCCGGCTCGTCGGGGTAGCGCTGCTTCCAGCCCTGCAGGATGAACAGCGTCGTGTCGAGACCGACGTAGTCCGTCAGCGTCAGCGGGCCCATCGGGTACCCGCAGCCCAGCTGCATCGCCGTGTCGATGTCTTCCTTGGTCGCGTCACCGCGCTCGAGCATCAGCAGCGCTTGCGTCATGTAGGGAACCAGCAGGCGGTTCACCACGAAGCCGGGCGTGTCCTTGCAGGAGACGGGGGTCTTGCCGCAGGCCTCGCCGAACGAGCGCGCCGCCGCGAAGACGTCCTCGTCGGTGTCGTCGGTGCGGACGACCTCGACCAGGCGCATCAGTTGCACCGGGTTGAAGAAGTGCAGGCCCACGAAGCGCGACGCGCGGCCCGAGGCCTCGGCCATCTCCTTGATCGGGAACGACGAGGTGTTCGACGCGAAGATCGTCTCGGGCTTGCAGATGCCGCCGAGCTCCGCGAACAGCGCCTTCTTGACGTCGAGGTTCTCGACGATCGCCTCGATGACGAGGTCGCAGTCCGCGAGCTTCGCCTTGTCGGTCGTGCCCTCGATGCGGCCCAGCGTGTCCTTGACGAACGCCTCGGCCTGGTCGGCGGACAGCTTGCCCTTCTCGACCTGCTTCTGCGCGAGCTTGTTGACGCTCTTGTCGATGCGCGCGAGGCCCTTGTCCAGGAACGCCTGCTCGGTCTCGAGGGCGACCACGTCGCAGCCGCCCTGGGCCGCGACTTGAACGATGCCGTGGCCCATCAGGCCACATCCGACGACGCCGACTTTCTTGATGCTCATGGGATGTCGTTGTTCTCGCTGGGGGTTCGATCGGGTGTACGGGGGACGCTAGAGGCCGGTGCGGTGGAAGCCCGCCGCCAGGCCCATGCCGCCGGAGATGCACAAGGTCGCCAGACCGTGCTCACCGCCGCGGCGCTTCAGTTCGTGGAGCAGGGTCACCGCGATGCGCGCGCCGGTGGCGCCGATCGGGTGGCCCAGCGCGATGGCGCCGCCGTTCACGTTGACGCGGTCCATCGGCAGCTCGAGCTCGCGGTCGCACGCCAGCACTTGCGCGGCGAACGCCTCGTTCAGCTCGATCAGGTCGTAGTCGCCGGCGGCGAGGCCGTTCCGCTCGGTCAGCTCGCGCACCGCCGGCACCGGGCCGACGCCCATCACCTTCGGGTCGACGCCGGCTTGCGCGCCGCGGCCGACGTAGGCGAGCGGCTCCAGGCCCAGCGCCTTCGCGCGCGACTCGGTCATCAGCAGCAGCGCGGCCGCGCCGTCGGTGATGCCCGACGAGTTGCCGGCGCTGACCGTGCCGCCGTCCTTCTTGAACACGGCGGGCAGCTTGCCCAGCTTCTCGATCGTCGTGTCCGCGCGCACGTGTTCGTCCGTCGCGAAGGACGTCACGTTGCCCTTGCGGTCCGTGAGCTCGACCGGCGACAGCTCGTCGGCGAAGCGCCCGGCTTCCGTCGCGGCGCCGGCCTTCTTCTGCGACTCCAGCGCGAACGCGTCCTGCTCGGACCGCGGGATGTTGAGGTCCTGCGCGAGCTTCTCGGCCGTCTCCCCCATCACCATCTCGGCGATCGGGCAGACGAAGCCGTCCTGGTACATCGCGTCGACGACCTTCGCGTGGCCCAGGCGGTACCCGCGGCGGAAGTTCGGCAGGAAGAACGGCAGGCCGCTCATCGACTCGGTGCCGCCGGCGACCGCGACCTGCGTGCGACCGAGCTGGATCGACTCGGCGGCCATCAGGATCGACTTCAGGCCCGACCCGCAGGCCATGTTCATCGTCCACGCCGGCGTCTCGACCGGGATGCCCGCGCGCACCGAGACCTGGCGCGCCACGTTCGGGCCGCCGCCGGCCTGGCGGCCGTTGCCGAAGATCAGCTCGCCCACCTCGGCCGGATCCACGCCGGACCGACCGAGCAGGTCGCGCACGACGGACGCGCCCAGGTCCGCGGCGGTGGAGTCCGCCAGGGAGCCGAGGTACTTGCCGATGGGCGTGCGCAGGGCGTGCGTGACCACGACCGGCTCGAAGCGGTCGTCCG
>JAUHYB010000616.1 GCA_030426745.1 bacterium | reverse complement strand
GTCGGCGGCGCGGGGTGGCCCTTCGCCAGCGACACCGCGACGCGCAGGCACGGCTCGGCCTCGTCGAAGCGACCGGTGTCGATCAGCATGCGGCCCAGCGAGAACTGCGCGGCGCGCATCGACGGACGCTCCGCCACGACGGCGCGCATCAGGTCCAGCGCGCGGTCGACGTCGCCGGACTTCTTGACCATCTCGGCGTGGTGGTAGCGCCACTCGACCTGCGTCGGGTCGAGCGCCAGCGCGTCCTCCCAGGCCTGCTCGGCCTCGCTGTAGAGCTTGTTCGCCTCCAGCGCCAGCGCGAGGTCGCGGCGACGCGACGCGTCGGTCGGGACGATGCGGGTCGCGGAGAGCTTGTCCTCGACGAGCTCGACCACGTCGCGATCGACGTTACCGATGGTGGAGATGTCGAGGAGCGGCGGCGGCTCCGGAGGTGCCTCGCCGCATGCGACGAGGACCGCGCACAGGACGGCCAAGTGCCGTGCGCGGCGGGAAGGGATCCGGCCCATGGTGTCTTGGAAAGGATTTCCGGCGGTCGGGCGCGCGCGTCCGGCGAGGCAGCGCGGGCGCGCGGGCGTGGTTCGGAGCGCCGATTCTACCGCTTCGGGACGCGCGGCGGGCGCGAAGCCGCGCGGAGACCGCGAGGCGCCTCAAGACGGCCGATGCGGCGGCCGAAGTAGATCCAGCCCCCTTCGCGCCCCCACCATGACGCTGGACAGTCCTCCCGCCGGAGCGCCGATCGACCGCGATCGCGCCGCGCCGCCCCCCACGCACCACACCCTGGAGAACGACACGCTGCCGTGGACCGGCCTCAGCGTGTTGCTCGCCGTCCTGGGCCTGATCCTGTTCCTGGCCGTGCCCGGGCGTCCGCTCGCGCCGGAGGAGCTGGACGAACAGCGCCTGTCCGCGCACGTGCGGCTCGCTTACGGCGCGCTCCGCGGCGCGATCGAGGACTACCGCAGCGAACACGGGCACGCGCCCGGCACCCACGCCGACGGCTCGTTCCACGCGCGCGACTTCCAGCGCCAGCTGGTGCTGTCGACGGACGCGGACGGGCACGCGGTGCCGCAGGCGATCCCGAGCCACCCCTACGGGCCGTACCTGCCGGGCGAGCTGCCCGCGAACCCGATCAACGGGCGCCGCGACGTGCGGATCGTCACGGAGGCGCCGCTCTCGTCGCGCATCGACGGCCGCAGCGGTTGGCTCTATGATCCCGTCGCCGACGAGCTCTGTCTCAACGCGCCCGGCCAGTGGGGCGCGTACCGCGGACAGGGCTTCCGGTTCTGATGGGACGAACCGCCTCACGCCGCCGCCGTGGATTCACGCTGCTCGAGCTGTTGATCACGCTCGCGCTGGTGTCGCTCGTCGCCGCATTCGCGGTGCCGGCGTACTACGCGCAGCCGTCGGTGACGCTGGACAACGCGGCGCGCCTCTTGGCGCGCGACCTGCGCGCGGCCCAGAACCGCGCGGCGGGGATGGGGCGCGAGGTCGAGTTCCGCTTCCTGGACGCGGGCGACGGCTACGAGGCCGTCGACGAGTCCGGCCACTACCTGCGCGACCCCGGCGGCGGCGGCGCGTTCGTGCGGCGCTACTCGCGAGACGCGGTGTTCGAGGGCGTGCAGCTGTACTGCATGGACCTGCGCCGCGGCGAAGCGCTGCGCTTCGACACCCAGGGCTTCGTCGACCGCGGCGCGCGCTTCCTGCTGTCGTACGGCGGCGAGGAGCGGCTGGTCGAGATCGCGCCGGGCAACGGCTTCCTCGAGGTCATCGGCCTCGGCGGCGGCTGGGTCGACGACGGTCGGTAGCGGGAAAGTTCGGAGCCCGGCTCGTTTTTTCACCGGCGCGCGGTGCGCGGCGGCAGGCGCCTTCGGCGCCGGCCGCCGCGCACCGCGCG
>JAUHYB010000615.1 GCA_030426745.1 bacterium | reverse complement strand
TCCTGTTCATCGACGAGCTGCACACGATGGTCGGCGCGGGCGGCGCGGAAGGCGCCGTGGACGCGGCGAACATGTTGAAGCCGGCGCTGGCGCGCGGCGAGCTGCACTGCATCGGCGCGACGACCGTCGACGAGTACCGCAAGTACATCGAGAAGGACGCGGCGCTGGAGCGGCGCTTCATGCCGCTGATGGTCGACGAGCCGTCGGTCGAGGACACGATCGCGATCCTGCGCGGCCTGAAGGAACGCTACGAGGTGCACCACGGCGTGCGCATCGAGGACGACGCCGTGATCGCGGCGGCGCGCCTGGCGGACCGTCACATCTCGGACCGCTTCATGCCCGACAAGGCGATCGACTGCGTCGACGAGGCCGCGTCGCAGCTGCGCACGATGATCGACTCGATGCCGCCGGAGCTCGACGAGGTCGAGCGCAAGGTGCGGCAACTCGAGATCGAGAAGACGGCGCTGGAGCGCGACGACAGCGCGAGCTCGAAGCGCCGCGTGAAGGAGATCGACGAGGAGCTGGCCGAGCTCGGCGAGGACGCCAAGGCGCTGCGGACGCGCTGGGACACCGAGAAGGGCCTGATCCAGTCGATCCGCGCCGGGAAGCTCCTGATCGAGAGCCTGCGCGAGGAAGCCGTGCGCGCCGAGCGCGACGGGGACTTCGAGCGCGTGGCGCAGATCCGCTACGGCGAGGTGCCGGACGCGGAGGCGCAGCTCGAGAAGAACGTGAAGCAGCTCGACGAGGTGCAGGAGGACGGCGCGCTGTTGCCCGAGGCCGTCGACGCGGAGCTGATCGCCCAGGTGGTCAGCCGCTGGACCGGCATCCCCGCGACGCGGCTGCTGGAGACCGAGCGCGAGAAGCTCATGCACATGGAGGAGCGCATCCACGAGCGCCTGATCGGTCAGGACGCCGCGGTGAAGTCGATCTCCGAGGCGGTGCGCCGCGCGCGCGCCGGCTTGCAGGAGACGTCGCGCCCGCTGGGTTCCTTCCTGCTGCTGGGCCCGACCGGCGTCGGCAAGACGGAGCTGGCGCGCTCGCTGGCGGAGTTCCTGTTCGACGACGAGCACGCGATGGTGCGCGTCGACATGACGGAGTTCATGGAGAAGCACTCGGTGAGCCGCATGATCGGCGCGCCCCCCGGCTACGTCGGCTACGACGAGGGCGGCGTGTTGACGGAAGCGGTGCGCCGCAAGCCGCACTCGGTGCTGCTGCTGGACGAGGTCGAGAAGGCGCACCCGGACGTGTTCAACGTCCTGCTGCAACTGCTCGACGACGGACGCCTGACGGACGGCAAGGGCCGCACGGTCGACTTCACGCAGACGATCGTCCTGATGACGAGCAACCTGCGCGGCGAGGACCAGCTGCGTCAGTTCTTCCGCCCCGAGTTCCTGAACCGGCTGGACGAGGTGCTGACCTTCGACCCGCTGTCGCGGGACCAGATCCGCGAGATCGTCGACGTGCAGCTGGACCGCCTGGCGAAGCACCTGACGGAGCAGGAGATCGCGCTCGAGGTGTCGGACGTCGCGAAGGAGGCGCTGGCCGCCGCGGGCTACGACCCCGAGTTCGGCGCGCGCCCGCTGAAGCGCGTGATCCAGAAGGAGGTGCAGAACCTGCTGGCCGACGGGATCCTGTCCGGCAAGGTCGGCCGCGGCGACACGGCGGCGATCGGCTACGCGAACGGCGCGTACACGCTGGAGGCGCGCACGCCGGCGCCCGAGCCCGAGCCGGCGAGCGTGTCGTGACGGAACGTACCGTGCCGTAACGGATTCGCTCACCAACCGCCGGAGCCGTCGGCAAGTCCGGCGGTCCTGACGGTTGGTGAGCGAATCCGTTACGGCACGGTACGTTCCCTCCCGAACCAGTTGTCGAACAGCCGCAGGTTCCCGTCCA
>JAUHYB010000614.1 GCA_030426745.1 bacterium | reverse complement strand
GCGGCCTCCGCGCGCGTGACGCGGTACTCCAGGTCGATGCGGCGCTGCAGCGGGATCAGCGGCAGCTCCTCGCCCTCGAGCTCGGCGGTGAAGCGCTCGACGCGCTCCAGCTCGGTGCGCGCCAGCTTCAGCTCCTGCACGCGTGCGCGCAGCTCCAGCACGCTCTCGTGCAACTCCGAGCCCGGCTTCAGGATCGCGCCGGTCAACGTCAACGACGGCCGCGGCAGCGGGTCGCGCAGCACGGTCGCGACGGTGCCGCCGGGCAAGAGCAGGTCGCCGAGGCGCGCGTCGACCGACACGACGCGGCCGCCGAAGGGCGCGCGCACGGTCAGCTGCACGTCGGGCGGCGACTCGACCACCGCGGCGACCGGCATCGTGCGCGTCCAGCTCGTCGGTTGGGCGACGCCCCACTCGACGCCCAGGGTGCGCAGCGTCGCGGACGACAGCATGCCCTCTCCTTCTTCCGCCCGCGCGTCATCGCCCGTCGCGACGTCGTCCGCGTGGGAGTGCCCGTCGCCGTGTCCCGCCGCGATGCTCCACCCGGCGGCCAACCCGCCGCCCGTGCACAACGCGATCACCGCCACCACGCCCCAGTTCATTCTTCCGCTCGCCATCACTCGTCTCCTCGCGCGCCCTCGGCGCCGTCCAAGTCCCGGTCGCTCGACGGGAAGTCGAGCAGCGGCGCGCCGAACGCGCGCTCCACGTCACACCACGCCAGCCGCAGCCCCAGCTCGGCCTCCAGCAACTCCAGCTCGACCTCGCGCAAGCTCCGCTCCGCGTCCAGCACCTGCAGCGCGCTGCCGCTGCCGGCGGGCAGCGCGCGGTGCGCGATCTCGACGTTGCTCCGCGCGGCGGGCAGCACCTCGTCGCGCAGGATGTCGCGCCGCTCCTCCGCCAGGGCCGCGGCGCGGTGCGCGCGCTCGAGGTCGGACACGCCGCGCGACACGGCCGTCTCGAACGCGGTGCGCGCCTCGCGGCGGCGCGCGGCGGCGGCGGCGACGCCCTGCTGGTTGCGGTCGAACACCGGCAAACCGAGTCCCAGCATCAGGTCCAGGATCGTCACCGACTCGCCGGTCTCACCCTTCGCGCCGAAGCCGACCGTGACGTCGGGGTACTGGCGCGCGACTTCGAGGCGCAGCGCCTGCTCGGCCGTCTCGTAGGCCGCGCGGGCGCGCAGCAGGTCCGGGCGCGTCTCGGGCAAGCGCGAGGCCAGCGCCTCCAGGTCGCGCGCGCCGGCGATCGGCTCGGGCAACATCGCGATCGAGACCGGTCCCAGCGACGTCGCGGGCACCGACACCAGCGCGGCGAAGTCCGCCTCGGCGTCGGCCAGCTCGAACGACGCCTCGGAGCGGCGCGACTTCTCGCGCGCGTGCTCCAGGCGGAACAGCGACACGTCCAGCGCGTTCGCCTCGCCGGCCTCGACCAGGTCGCGCGCGACGCTCAGCGAGCGCTGCGACGCCGCCACGATCTCCTCGCGCACCTCGGACTGCGCGCGCGCGACGACCAGCTCGACGAAGCGCCGGCGCAGGTCCAGGTAGACCTCCGAGCAGGTCGTCGAGAAGTCGACGAAGCGCTCGGTCGCGACCGCGGCGAGCCAGTCGTCGCGCTTCGATCGCTTGCCCGCCGTCGGCACCGTGAACGCGAGGCGCGCCAGCGGGACGACGTACGGCGACGCGGCGTCCGGGCCGTAGCCGAACTCCGGCCCGACCAGCAGCTCGGGGTTCGGCAACGGCGTCGGCACCTCCGCCAGGTCCTCCGCCGCGCGGAAGCGCGCGAACGCGTCGCGCAACGCCGGGTTGCGCTCGCGCAGCAGGTCGGCGGCGTGGTCCAGGGACAGCGACGCGCCGTGTTCCGGCGCCGCGGGCAAGGTCCACGCGCGGCGCTCGCGCACGA
>JAUHYB010000127.1 GCA_030426745.1 bacterium | reverse complement strand
CGGTGGGCGACACGCCGAACGTCTTCGGCGCGCTCGACGCGGGCGCCATCTCGCACATCCTGCGCGAGGTCTACCTGGAGGGCGACATCCAGGTGCGGCGCAAGGGCGCGCACGCGTCGCGCTTCTCCGCGATCTACATCGACCTGGTCGACGGGCACGGCTGGGTCGAGGACGCCGAGCTGACGCTGAAGCTGAAGTCGCGCGGGCACACCGAGCGCGTGTCGCTGAAGAGCCAGCTCTTGCGCCACTCCGCGGACGGCAGCCTGCACGCCGACGCGGCGACGGTCACGACCTGCATGTTCGCGAAGCCGGACTACGTCATCGAGACGGGCGACCTGTCGCTCGTCCCGGACAAGGACCCGGACGTGTCGTGGCGCGTGTCGGTGAAGAAGAACAAGCTGCGCTTCCAGGACACGGTGAAGTTCGAGGTCCCGCTGCCGCCGATCAAGAACGCGGCGGTCGACCAGCGCGGACGTCCGGTGATCCAGGGCATCAGCTTCGGTAACTCGAGCCGCTACGGAAACTTCGTCAGCCTGGGCTTCTCGAACGAGATCGGCGACACGGTCACCGAGGGCGTCGCGAAGGCGATGGGCGCGACCAGCGACGAGGTCGACGGCAGCTACTCGCTGCGCGCGCGCTGGCTCAGCTCCCGCGGTCTCTTGTTGCAGGGCGGGCTCGAGCTGGACGTCGGCGAGAAGTTCTGGAGCGAGCTGTACCTGGCGGGCATCAACGACGACGCGGACGACGTCGGTATCGTGCGCGTGCCGACCGACGAGCGCAGCGCGCCGCGCTGGGGCCTGACGTTCCGCAGCCGCTACCTGCTGACCGAGCAGGAGTGGTTCGACTTCGTCCTGGCCAAGTCGAGCGACGCCGGCTTCCAGTCGGAGTTCTACGAGCCGGAGTTCACCTCCTTCGAGGAGCGCCAGGCCTACGTGCACTGGCGCAAGGCGAACGACGCGCAGTACTACAGCGCGATCGTGCAGGTGCGCCTGGACGACTTCCGCAACGAGGTCGAGCGCTTGCCCGAAGCCGGCTTCTACCAGGGCCTCGAGCCCGTCGGCGAGCTGTTCGGCGAGCCGCTGTTGTGGGTCGGCGACGCGGACGTCGGGTACCTGCGGCGCCTGGAGGGCAGCGGCACGGCGCGCTCGCCGTTCGACCCGGTCTTCGTCGATCCGTACGGCGAGCGGGAGTCGGGCCGCGTGTTGACCACGCAACGCCTGGAGGTGCCCGTGCACGTCGGCGGCTCCGGCATCCGCTTCACGCCCTACACGGCCGTCACCGGCCAGGCGTGGACCGAGGGCGTCGACCCCGACAGCAGCCCGGCGCGCGCCGCGCTCTTCGCGGGCGCCGAGCTGTCCGGCGAGTTCCACCGCGTGCTGCCCGGCAACTACCTGAACACGATCGTCCCGTCGATCGGCTTCCGCGGCGACCTCGCGGACGTGGAGGAGGGCGGCGACCCGATCCCCTTCGACCGCAACGAGGAACCGCTGACCGGCAACGTCGTCGACCTGGTGCTGCGCTCGCGCTTCACGCGCCCGCAGGACAAGCGCCGCTTCGACATCGGCCTGCGCACGGCCTACGCCTACGAGACGACGAAGTCGCAGGACGACGGCTGGCTGCCGATGTCGGTGCTGAGCGAGTTCTACACCGAGTACAAGAACATCCCGGTCGGCTTCACCTACGACATGCGCTTCGACTTCGAGGAGAGCAACACGGTCTACTCGCGCAGCGCGCTGGGCCTGGAGCCCTGGGAGCCCCTCGGCCTGGAGTTCGGCTACAATCGCGGCCTGGACAGCGCGTACGAACGCTTGTACGAGGCCGCCTCGATCGCCGCGCGCTGGGACATCAACTGGAAGTGGGACCTCGAAGGTCGCCAGACGATCAGCTTGAAGGGCGAGGACAACCTCTACAGCGAGTTCACGCTGCGCCGCTACGGCCACGACCTCTTCTTCGAGGTGCGCTACGCGATGCGCCAGGGCGAGGGTTCGTCGATCTCGTTCGGCCTGAAGCCGGTCGTCGGCCACCGCCTGGACTCGCTGGGCCTCCTGGACGCGTGGAAGGAGGCGGGCCTGCGCTAGCGCGGGCCGCGCGTCGTGATCGCGTTCCTGTTCAACACCGGCTGGACCGAGCTGCTGCTCGTCGTGTTGATCTCGGTGATGGTCTTCGGGCGTGACCTGCCGCAAGTGGCGGCGAAGGCGTTCGTCCAGCTGCAGAAGCTGCGGCGCGGCGTGTCCGAGGTCTGGCGCGAGACCGGCATCAGCGACGAGATGCGCAAGCTGCAGCGCGAGATGGAGGAGAACGACCGCCGCGCCCGCGCGCCCTTCCAGGAAGCGCGGCGCATCCAGGCCGAGCTGCAGCGCGACGTGCGGCGCGCCGGCGAGGCGCCGACCGAGGACGCGCCGCCGATCGGCGCGCCGGTGCCCGGAACGGTGTCGGTCGGGTCGGGCGCGGAGGACGACGAGGCGGCCGAGCTCGACGACCCGGCGGGGGACGTCGACGCGGCGAACGACGAATCGAACGATTCCGCGCGCCCCACGCCCGGCGGCGAACCCGAGCGCCGCGAGGACGACGCGCGCTGACCGCGCCGCCATGTTCCGCGTCGGCTACAACACGAACGGGCTCGCGCACCACCGGCTGGAGGACGCGTTCGCCCTGCTCGCGGACCTCGGGTACGACGCGGTCGCGATCACGCCGGACGTCGGGCAGCTCGACCCCTACCGCTTGCGGCCCGGCGAGGTCCAGGCGGTGCGACGGCGCGCGGAGGACCTCGGACTGGCGCTGGCGCTCGAGACCGGCTCGCGGTTCCTGATCGACCCGCGCGCGAAGCACGCGCCCAGCCTGCTCGACGACGACGCCGACGCGCGCGAGCCGCGGCGCGACTTCCTGGGACGCTGCGTGGACCTGGCGCGCGAGCTGGGCGCGGCCGTCGTCTCCACCTGGTCCGGCGCGGCGCCGGGCGACCTGACGGGGGATCCGCGGACGCCCGCGGACGACCCCGACCGCGCCGCCCGCCGCGAGGTGCTCTGGCAGCGCCTCACGGACGAGGTGCGCCGCCTGGCCGACCGCGCCGCCGCGGCGGGCCGCCGCCTGGGCTTCGAGCCCGAGCCCGGGATGTTCGTCGAGCGCCCCGCCGGTTACGCCGAGCTGCGCCGTCGGCTGGGGTCGGACGCGCCCGCGCTGGGGCTGACGCTCGACGTCGGGCACCTCCTGTGCACCGGCGACCTGCCCGTGGAGGCCGCGATCGCGGACTGCGCGCCGGAGCTGATCCACGTGCACCTCGCCGACATCGCCGGCGGCGTCCACGAGCACCTGCCCTTCGGCCGCGGCGACCTGGACCTGCGCGCCGCGCTAAAGGCGCTGCATGACGCGGGTTACGTGGGCATCGCCGCCGTGGAGCTGAGCCGGGACAGCCACCGCGGCCCCGTCGCCGCGGCCGAGGCCGTGGCGCAAATGCGACACCACGGCTTGACGGGCGCTTGATCTATGGTTCTTTCGTTGCCCATCATCCGCGAGGGCGACGGACGAGGAGAGCGTCGTTCGCCCGCACGCAGGCGTTCCCGGCCCGTGGGATCGTCGTTCCTAGTGGAGAACCAGTGGAGAACCCGCCATGGCGAACCGAGATCACGGACTGCGACAGTGCCCCACGCGCATCGACGGCACCGATGTGCTCTTCGCGCACAAGGTCAGCCAGTCGCAGTGCCAGGACCGACAGCGTGGTCGCTACCACAAGTGCTTCACCTGCGCGTTCAACAACGCCTACGTCGCCGTGCACGGCATGCCGCCCGTCGAGGCGGAAGCGCCCGCCGAGCCGCGGCCTGACGAGGCGGTCCGCGTCGGCTGACGCCCGCGCCGCGAGAGGCGCGCTGGTCGGCGCCGCGTGCGCCGCACCCCGGTGAGCGGGGCGCGGCGCACGCGGCGCCGCCCGTTCACCCGCCCCGCACGGCGCGCACGACGTCCGTGCGGCGGGCGCGGCGGACCGGCTCGAGGGCCGCGACGAGCGGCGAGGCCAGCGCCAGCGCGAAGGCGAAGAGCGCCCACCAGCCCGCGCCGCGGTCGGGCAGCTCCAGGCCGGACAGGTTCTCGAGCGCGCTCTGGATCACCGGCCCAAGCAGCCAGCCGAGCCCGAGCCCGAAGGCGCCGCCGAGCACGCCGATGACGAGCGACTCGATCCACATGGCGCCCGCGACCTGGCGCGGCGTGGCGCCGAGCGCGCGGACCACGCCGATCTCGCCGGCGCGCTCCATGCCCGCCAGCAGCTGCGCGTTCAGCACGCCGAGCGTCGCCAGCAGGCCGGTCAGCAGCAGGATCAGGTCGAACAGGCGGAAGTCCGTGTCGATGTCGCGCAGGTAGGCGCGCGGCAGGACGTTGCCCTCGAGCGCGCTCAGCTTCCCGCCGCCGTCGGTGACGCGCCGGACGATCTGCACGACCTCGGCCGCGTCGGAGCCCGGCTCCATGCGCACGGCGATCATCTCCGGGCGGTCCAACTCCAGGCAGAAGAACTGCTTCATGTAGTGGTCCGCGACGACGCCGTACATGCGCTCGTCGGGGTGCGGGAAGTACCCGTACTCGTCGGAGATCGCGATCACCTGGAACTCGACGACCTTCGCGCCGCCGGTGCCGACGCGCACGCGGTCGCCGACCGCGTAGCCGAGGTTCCGCGCGACGCGCTCGGACAGCACCATGCCGCGCTCGCGCTGGAAGACGTCGATCAAGCGCGGGTCGCGCGCGAACGGACCGTAGGCGGACAGCTCCTCCGCGGGCTGACCCAGCAGCAGGAAGGGCGCGTAGTGGCGGACGGACGCGGTCTCGACGCCGAGCACGCCCGGGTGCTCGTGCAGCGCGCGGCGCAGCTCCGTGTACGACGCCTCGGGCAGGTCGCGCACGTAGACCTTGTCGCCCATCGCGGCGGCGGACCAGACCTCGGTCTCGCCGCGCAGGCTGCCGGTCATCGACTTCAGGCCGACGAAGGCCGCGACGACCATCGCGATCGCCGAGGTCGAGACCGCGACGCGGCGCGGCCCGCGCTCCATCGCGCGCGCGGCCATGCGGCCGGAGAACGGCCACAGCCGGACCAGCGGCGCGGCGACGCGCTTGCACACGGCGACGACCAGCGACGGCAGCAGCAGCGGGATGACGACCATCACCGCGAGCACGCCGACCGCCAGCAGGATCGCGCCGACCAGCGGCCCCGACGCCGGACCGACGACCGGGACGATGACCAGGTACAGCGCGGGCAGGAGGCCCGCCAGGAGCAGCGCCGCGAAGAGGTGGAAGCCCTTCTGATGGCGCGTGTTCGTCATGCTCTCCTCGCCGCGCAGCGCGTCGACCGTGTCGGCCTGACCGGCGCGCGCCAGCGGGAAGATCGATCCGACGAGCGCCACGCCGACGCCGAGCATCGCGAGGCCCAGCACGACGGGCCACGGCACCAGGAACTCGGGGAAGTGGTGGCCCGTGCCCAGCGTGGTGATGCCGTTCTCGAGCAGCGCGTACGCGAGGCCCAGGCCGCCCGCGATGCCGAGCGTGCCGCCGAGGCCCGCCAGGAACAGCGCCTCGACCAGGAACACCGACGCGATCTGGCCGCGCGTCGTGCCGAGCGCGTGCAGCACGCCGACCTCGCGGATGCGCTCGACCAGCGACATCGACAGCGTGTGGAAGATCACGTACAGGCCCAGCACCATCGCGAGCAGGCCCGCGAGGCGCACGCCGTTGCGGAACGCGATCTCGTCGGCCTGCGCGCCGACCAGCGCCTTGCGGTTCGTGTCGTACGCGAAGTTCGCCGCCAGGCGCGACTGCAGCCCGGCCAGGTCCTGCTTGGGATCGGGCGTGACCCAGAAGCGCGCGTCGACCCGCGCGTCGCCGTACAGCTCGCGGCCCCAGCCGTAGTCGATGACGGCGACCTGTCCCTTCGCGCGGCGGCCCAGGCGCTCGGGCTTCAGGATGCCCGCGACCTGGAACGCGTACTCGACCGGCGCCTCGCGCGCGGCGCGCTGCACGACGGTGACCTCGCCGTCGACGCAGTCCCGCAGCGCGGCGCGTTGCGGCCGCGACAGGTAGATCGTGTCGCCCACGCCGACGCCCTGCGCCGCGGCGAGCTCGGGGCCGATCAGCGCTTGCGGCGCCTCCGCCGCGCGGTCCAGGTCCGCGCCCTCGAGCAAGCCGTACGCGCCGATGTCCGGCAGCACGCGCGCCTCGATCGCGAACACGCGGATGCGCTCCGGCCGCGGCGCGTCGGCGCCCTCCACGCGCGCGACGGCTTCGTTCTGGAACATCGCGGCCGACTGCGCGACGCCCGCGGTGTCCGCCAGCACGCCCGCCGGGTCGTCGACGTCCTCGCCGGCGCGCAGCTCCAGGTCGGGGCGCCAGTCCGTGCTGTAGCGCAGGCGCATGCCCTCGACCGTGTTGTGGTCCAGCGTGAACACGCCGACGACCGTCGCGATGCCGACGGCGATGCCGAGCACGCTGAAGATCGTCCGGCCCGCGCGCTGCCGCAGGTTGCGGCGCGCCAGTCGTGACGCGAAGCCCATCAGATCGACAGCGAGGCCAGGGTCTCGTGGACCTGCTCGACCTCGATCCCCGGGCCTTCGAGCTGCACGTCCTTCGCGATCTCGCCGTCCACCAGGAACAGCACGCGGTCGGCGAAGGTCGCGTCGCGCGGGTTGTGCGTCACCAGCAGGACCGACTTGCCCTCCTCGTCGCGCAGGCGGCGCAGGATCTGCATCACCTCCAGCCCCGCCTTCTGCGACAGGTTGCCGGTGGGCTCGTCGCACAGGAGCAGCGGTTGGCCGCCCGCGAGCGCGCGCGCGATCGACACGCGCTGCATCTCGCCGCCGGACAGCTCGTGCACCAGCGCGTCCTCGCGCCCCGCCAGCCCGAGCGTGCCGAGCAGGCCGGACAAGCGCTCCGCCTGCTCCTCGGGGTGGCCGCCCTCGATCGCGATCGGCAGGCCGACGTTCTCGATCACCGTCAGGTTGGGCAGCAGGTGGAAGAACTGGAACACGTGGCCGATCGTGCGGCGGCGCAGCAGGGTGCGCTCGGGCTCGACGACCTGGTCGAGGCGCGCGCCCTCCAGCGACACATGACCCGCGCTGGGCTTGTCGAGGCCCGACAGGAGGTGCAGCAGGGTCGACTTGCCGGACCCGCTGGGCCCCATCACGCAGACGAACTCGCCGGCGTGGACGTCCAGGTCGATGCCGCGCAGGACGGCTTCCTTCCGGTCTCCGTGCTCGTGGAAGCGGTAGAGGCCGGTGGCGCGAGCGATGACGGTCATACGGGGGGGATCCTCCGGGGTGGCGGACGGGCGGGCAGTCTATCGGACGACGCGGCGCCGGGTTCCGCCCCCGACGGCGAACTCCGTGCGCGGGCGCGCCGGCGCCGGTCGGACGACGGCGCGCGGCCGGCGCTAGACTCGGCGCCCCGCCCGCCCGTCCCCTCGCGCGCCGACCATGACCCACGCCCCCCTCCGCTCGTTCCTCGCGCTCTCCCTCCTCGCGGCCTGCGCCGCCGTCGACGACGCGGGCCCCGGCGACGCCCCGACCGCGGCGCGCTCGGCGGCGGAGTTCACGCTGCCCGAGGGCCTCGCGCTGTCGACGTGGGCGGGCGCGGACCACGTGTCCGATCCCTGCGCGATCGCGGTCGACGGCCGCGGGCGCGTGTGGGTCGCCGAGCGCGACGGCCGCGTGTTGACGTTGACCGACACCGACGGCGACGGGCGTTGCGACGCGTCGCGCGAGTTCTGGTCGCTGCGCGCGCCGGCCGCGCGCGTCGGGCTGTGCGTCATCGGCGAGGACGTGTACGTGTCGAGCTCGCCGGACCTGATCGTGCTGCGCGACGTCGACGAGGACGGCCGCGCGGACGACCGCGAGGTCCTGTTGACCGGCTTCGGCGGGGCGGGCGCGTCGAGCGCGCTCGAGTCCGTCGCGCCGGGACCGGACGGGAAGCTGTACCTGGCGGTCGGCGACCCCGGTGACGACGCGGCGCACGTCGTGGACGGCGCGTGGGGCTTCGAGCTGCGCAGCGGTCGCGGCGAGACCGGCGCGCCGCTGCGCTCCAGCGACGACGCGACGTGGGTCGGCGGCCTGGTGCTGCGCTGCAACACCGACGGCAGCGAGCTGGAGGTCTACGCGCACGGCTTCGCGAACCCCGGCGAGCCGGTGATCGACTCGTGGGGTCGCGTGTACCTGGGTGACGCGACCGCGTCGTGCGCGCGCGCGACGCTCGTGCTGGAGACGGCGCGCCACGGGTACCGCGACGACCGCGGCCGCGTCGCGCGCGTCGACCCCGAGGACGCCGCGCCCTGCGCGAGCGCGTGGAGCGCCGGCGAGCCCGGCGTCGCGCCCCTGGGCACGGTGTTCGGCGACGCGGCGGAGGTCGCGGGCGCGTGCGTGTACGAGGGCACGGCGCTGGACGAGTGGCTGCGCGGCACGGTGCTGGTCGCGCGCCCCGCCGCCGGCCGCGTGGTCGCGTTGCGCCCGGTCATGCGCGGTTCGGGCGTCGAGCTGCGGCCCGAGCGCTGGCTGGAGAGCGCGGCCGGCGCGCACGCGTTCCACCCCGTCGACGTCGAGGTCGGCAACGACGGCGCGGTGTACGTCGCCGACCGCGGGCGCGTCCTGCGCGTCGCGCGAGCCGACGGGATGGGCGAGCTCGACCGGCTGGCGGCGACGATGCCCGACCACGCGGAGAGCTGGCTGCCGGAGGAGCGCGCGATGCTGTCGGCGCCGACGGCGAGCATCCGTCGCGCGGCGCTCGACGACCTGGGCTGGAGCCCCGCGACGCTGAGCCGCGCGTCGGAGACGCTGTTGACCGCGCGCGACGCCTACCTGCAGGCGCGCGGCCTGGCGATCGTCATGTCCAGCCCGCGCGTGCCGACGCCGGACTTCGCGGACCTGCCGCACTGGGGGCTGCGCGCGCTCGCGCTGCGCATCGGTCGTTCGGTCGGCAACGACGACGTGCTGGCCGCGAACTGGGAAGCGCTGAAGACCGAGCCGGAGCCCGAGGTGCGCCGCGAGGTGCTGCCGTCGCTCGCGCGCTTCTCGTTCGGTGAGGTGTCGGACCTATACACCGAGATCGCGATGACGCACGAGGTCGGTGACGCGTGGGAGCTGGAAGCGCTGGGGCTGGTCGCCGACCGCGACGTCGAGCACGCCGCGCGACACCTGCGTGAGCAGTACGACGCGCCGGCGC
>JAUHYB010000613.1 GCA_030426745.1 bacterium | reverse complement strand
ACAGCAGGCCGTCGCGGAAGGGCGTCGTGATGAACGAGGCGCCCTGCAGGAACGCGCAGCTGGTCGACGGCCGCGCGCCGCCGACGATCAGCGTCAGGTCGTCCGCGGCGACGAAGTGCGTGCCGAACGCGAGGAGGAACGCGCCGGGACCGACCGAGTGCGCGCACCCGCGCCCCGTCGCGCCCCAGTTCAAGCACGGGCACACGCCCGACGTGCCGTCGCCGAAGCAGGTCGGCGTGATCCCGCCCGTCGGCGGCGGCGGACCGCAGCTGCCGCCGAAGACGCAGTCCACCCACTCGGGGTGATCGATGAAGGGGTTGCGGTTGCCCTGGTAGGCGTGGATGACGTCGTTGCGGTTGCGCTCCCAGTCGTCGACCGGGTCGGCGTGGTGCCACGCGAGCAGCACGCTCAGCTCGCCCATGTACGCGACCGACAGGTTCGAGCCCGCCTGCGACGCGGCGATCAGCGACTGGTCGTCCGTCAGCACGAGGTCGGGCTCCGACGCGCCGGTGACGCCGTGCGTGCCGCCTTCGTAGCGCACGTCCATGTACAGCATCGCACGCGCGATGTCGCCGCGGCGGCCGGACCAGGTCTCCCACGACCCGCTCACGCCGTTGCCGCTCGTCCAGTTCGAGTCACCCGGGTAGCCGCCGCCGACGCCGCCCTGTCCGTCGTTCGCGACCGTGTCCCACTCGGTGCAGCCGCCGCAGTCGCGGAACGGCTTCGAGTCACGCGCCGAGTTGTACGAGGTCGCGCACAGGAACAGGTGGTGGCAGTCCGAGTACGGGTAGTTCGAACCGCCGCTGTTCGGGAAGCCGATCGAGTTCGGCCAGGTGTGCTCGCGGTTGTAGTTCGAGTTTCCGCCGCCGACCTTCGTGAAGCTCTGGTTGCCGTAGACGTCCAGGATGCGCGAGCTCGACGTCGGATCCTCCGACGCGGCTTCCAGCACGTCCCAGGTGTCCGTCCCGCTCGCCGTGTACGGGATGCGCGTGTGGTCGTCGATGATCGCGTGCAGGTCGGCGCGCAGCGCGGCGGCCGAGGTGTCGTCCACCCCGGCGTAGTAGCCGGGCGGCGGGCCCTGCAGGGCGACGGCGGGGCGGGCGGCGAAGGCGCTCGTCACGAGCGCCGCGACGAGGGCGGCGGCGGCGCGGAGCGAGGTCCGCGTCGGGGGGGCGATCGGCATGGGGGTCGGCTCCGGGAGGGATCGCGAGCGCCCAGAGCTTAGGGGACCGGACGCGGCCCCGGGGCGTCGAATCCGGGGGCGTTCCAGCCCGGGGGGGCCGCGAGCCGATAGGGCTGACGGCCCCTCCCCGGAACCGCATGAAGCTCCCCCGCTGGACCGTCTACCCCGCCCTCGCGCTGCTCGCCGCGATGCTCGTGCTCGCCTTCCCGCACCCGCAGGAGGACGTGCACCGGGGCGCGGCCCGCGCCTCGCGCCGGGCCGCGGTGGAAGCGGACGCCCGCGCGACGGCACCCGAGCCGGCCGACGAGTCCGTGGACGGCGCCGCGGCTGCCCCCGCGGAAGACCCCGCGGTCGGGGACGCCGACGCGGCGCCCGCGCCTAGAACCAGGTGACCGAGAGGGCGCTCGAGAAGTTCGAGCCCGACCCGCACGGCGAGATCGCCGGGTCCCGGTACCAGAGCTGGTAGAGCCGGACGTCGCCGGGGGCGACCTGGCCGCCCGTCACGAGCGAGCCCGTCGTCGCGCCCGCGCCGGCCGCGTCGAAGGACACGACCTCCAGGCGCTCGGTCGAACCGCCGACGCACAGGATGCCGTCGCGGAACGGCAGCGCGATCTCCGCGTCGCCCTGCAGGAAGATGCCGGTGGTGTTCGGTCGCGCGCCGCTCGCGCGCAGCACCAGGTCGTCCGAGGCGACGAGCGACGACCCCTCGGTCG
>JAUHYB010000612.1 GCA_030426745.1 bacterium | reverse complement strand
CTCCTCGCGCAGGCGCGCGACGCGGTAGTCCTCGTAGTAGCCGCGCCGGCCGTCGACGTTGATCCCGGTCGGCTGGTCCAGCCCCCAGAAGTGCGCGAGGTCGAGGTACTCCTCGCGGCTCGCGTACAGCTCGCCGACCTGCGCGAAGTAGCAGTTGCACGACTCCTGCAGCGCGTCGTGCAGCGCGATGCTGCCGTGACCGATCCGGCTGTGGCAGTGCAGGCCGCCGTAGGACGGACCGGTGCCCGCCTCGTCCGCGCACAGGAACTGCTGCGCGGCGTCCAGGCCGTGCGTCTCCATCGCGTGCGCGGCGATCAACGGCTTGAAGATCGAGCCCGGCGGCTGGCCGGTCGGCAGGCGCATCGTGCGGTCGATCACGGACGCGCGCTGGCCGCTGCGCCCGGGCAGCGGTTCGGACTTCTCGCGCGGCGCCGACGCCGCGGCCAGCACCTCGCCGTCCGGCGTGATCATCACGATCGCGCCGACCGGGCTGGCGAACCACGCGTCGTCGCGGTCGCCCGCGTCGGCCGGCGGCGGCGCGGGGCGCGAGATCACCTCCTGCGCGGCGCGCTGCAGCGGCACGCTGATCGACAGCTCCAGGTCCAGGCCGTGCACCGGCGACTGGAAGAACTCCTTGCGCGGGTCGTTGCGGCGCTCCTTCAGGCCCTCGCGCTCGCGGTAGCCGTTCTTGCCGCGCAGCTCCTCGTCGTACAGGAGCTCCGCGCCGGAGCGCCCGCGCTGCTCGTCGGCGCGGTAGATCTCGCGCGCGAGCTCGGCGATCGCCTCGCGCAGCACCGCGTCGCGGTCGGTCGTGCGTTGCAGCTCGCGCAGCTCCTTCAACAGCTCGGTCTGCCCCACCGACTCGGTCAGCGTCGAGTGGCGCACGCCGCCGACCTGGAACTCGGCCAGCGGCACGTCGCCCTCCCACTGGATCAACGACCGCCGCCGCGGCACGTCGCGCACGCGGAAGCCGGCGAAGCGCCCGGGGAAGCGGCTGATCTTCTGCACGACGCCGACGTGCGGCGCGCCGTCCACGACGACCACGCGGCTGCCGCGGTCGCGCACCGCGTAGTTGCGGCGGTCGGCGGCGCGGTCCAGGCGGTCCCGGCGGAACTCGAACGGCATCCGCGCGCCCCGCGCCTCGGCGTTCGCGCCGGCCTCCCACAGCATCCGGCGCACGCGCGCCTGGAAGCCCTCCAGCCAGCCCTCCTGGAAGGCGAGCGGCAACAGCTCGCGGTCCCGGCGGTTCCGCTTGCGCGCTTCGCTCGACGAGACGTCGTCGCCGGTGGGCTGCGGGCCGTACGCGGAGATCCACCGCGCGCGCCACGCGTCGGCGTCCGCGGGCGCCGTCCAGTCCTTCGGCGTGCCGGGCGGCCGCCACGCCTGGTCCGTCGGCGCGACGCCGAAGGCCGCGCACGCGTCCAGCGCGGTCACCTCGTCCGCCGCGCGGGCGGCGCGCCACTCCGCGTCCTGGAACGGCATGCCCGGCACGTCGGACTCCTCCGGCCACGGCGCGTCGAGCACGTCGACCAGCTCGTCCAGCACCATGCAGCGCTCCAGCCGCCACCACGGCGGCTCGCCGTCGCGCAGGCGCGCCAGGCGCTCGCGGCGCGTGTGCTCGCGCGGCTCGTACACGCGCGACGCCTCGTCCAGGAAGCGCTCGAGCGCGCCCGGGTCGTCCAGCCCGACCTCGTCGAGGCCCGACTGGATCCACGCCGCCGGCGCGTGGAACGAGCGCCGGTTCGACAACCACCGCCGGTGCGGTCCGTCGAGCCACGCGTCGAGCCGCGCGTCGTCCCAGCCCTGCGCCTTCGCGATCCACGACAGGTCGAACCACTCGCGCAACACCTCGGGCGGCAACACGCCGACGGGGAACCCCGCGGCCGCGGCGAACAG
>JAUHYB010000126.1 GCA_030426745.1 bacterium | reverse complement strand
ACGCCGGCGAGCACGGCGTGTTCTTCGACGGCACGAACGGCGCGAACGCGGCGGGGCTGACGCTGGCCTCCAGCTTCGCGATGGAGCTCGACGCGACGGGTCGCCTGTGGCTGACGAACTCCGACCAAGGCGCGGGCACGTCGCCCGACTGCATCTTCTGGGTCGAGGACGTGAACGGCGACGGCGACGCGATGGACGTCGGCGAGTCGCAGATCTTCCACCTGACGCCCACCGGCGGCGCCGTGGGGGACTCCGCGCCCAGCGCGCTGCGCTTCGGGCTCGACGGTCGCCTGTACTTCGTCGAGAACGGTCACACCGGCTTCCAGCCGAAGGGTGTGTACGCGCTCGACGACCTGAACGGCGACGGCTTCATCGATCCGATCACCGAGGTCGCGCTGTACTACGCGCCGCCCTCGCACCCGTCGGACGGCGCGTACTACGTGCTGCACTGCACGGACGAGGGGCACTGGTTCCTGCCCGATCTGGTCGGCCGCGAGCTGTGGCGCCTGAAGGACGGCAACGGCGACGGCGTGATCACGCACGCGTGGGAGGTGGAGGCCGCGTGGTCGCCGCCGCAGAGCCAGGTGTGGGGCATCGACGGCGACGGCGCGGGCGGCTACTACCTGGCGGAGTCGTCGAACCCCGACCGCGTGATCCGACTCGAGGACCTCGACGGCAACGGCCTGTACGAGGGCGCGGAGGTCGTCGCGCTGTACGCGGACAACCAGTCGAGCGCGAACATCGCCGCGCCGCGCGCGATCGCGGTGGGGGAGGTCGAACTCCCCGGCGTCGTCGTCTGCACGGGGCCGGGCACGGGCGCCTGCCCCTGCGCGAACACCGGTTCCGGGGACCAGGGGTGCGAGAACTCAGGGGGCGCCGGCGCGGAGATCGCGGGATTCGGCGCCACGCGGGTCGCGCAGGACGACTATCGCCTCCTGGTGCGCGGGCTGCCGGTGCTGCAGGCCGGCGTGTTCCTGCAAGGCGCGCTGGGCGCTCCCGTGCCGTTCCGCGACGGCGTGCTGTGCGCGGCGCCGCCGACGACCCGCCTGGAGACGGTCTTCTCCGACGCGGCCGGCTGCGCGCGCTCGACGGTCTCCATCGCGGTCGAGGGCGCTCTGTCGCCCGGCGACCAGCGGATCTACCAGTACTGGTATCGCGACCCCGGGGGCGTCTGCGCCTCGGGCAGCAACTTCTCGAGCGGGTGGCTGGTCGATTGGGACTGAGGGGGGAACGCCCGGTCCCGGCGCCTCCCACCGCGCCTGCCGGGGCTTCCGAGCCGCGGACCCGCCTCCTTCCCCGGGAGGGGTTGACTTGAGACTGAGTCGCAATACCATGCTCGCGCCGAACGACGGCCGACGCGGCCGCCCAGAGCTCCCCCGAATCCCCGCGCGGGACCCCGCGCTCTCCCGAAGGACCCCCAATGCGAATCCACACCACCACCTTCGCAGCGGCTTGCGTCGCGCTGCTCGGTGACGTCGCCGGCGCCCAGGGCCTCGAGCCGCTGCTCGTGACCTGCACGACGAACGACATCGTCTTCCGCTGCATCGACCAGAACGCCGACGGCGACTACACCGATGTCGGCGAGATCAACAGGTTCTACGACGAGGCCGTCGGCCTGGTGCTCGACATCCAGAACCCGGTCAGCATCGACACGGACGGCGACGGCGTGTTCTTCGTCGCCGACACCGGCGGAGACGCGATCTACGCCCTGCAGGACCTGAACGGCGACGGCGACGCGCACGACGCGAACGAGGCGTGGATCTTCTTCGACGGCGTCCCGGCGAACAACGCGCACAACATCGCGCTGAACTCGCCGAACGGCATCCACTTCGACTCGACCGGTCGCCTGTGGGCCGCGAACGCCGGCGCGGGCAGCACTCCCGACGACACGATCGTCTGGATGCAGGACATGAACGGGGACGGCGACGCGAACGACGTCGGCGAGGCGGCGATCTACTACAACTCGCTGCCCGGCGCGCCCTCGGGCGGGGACTCGATCTGCCAGGACGTGCGCGTCGGCCTCGACGGCCGCGTGTACTACCTCGACATCGGCTCGACGGGCACGGTGGCGAAGGGCATCTACGTCCTCGAGGACCTCGACTCCAGCGGCACGATCGACCAGGCGAACGAGATCTCCGCCTTCTTCATCCCGCAGACGCTGGCCAACAACCCGTTCTTCTGGTCGATCAACCAGGACGAGCAGGGCTACTGGTACATGGCCGAGACGTTCAACGAGCTGATCTGGCGCGTGCGCGACGAGAACTCGAACGGGACGATCGACGTGGGCACCGAGGACCTGCAGTACTGGGTCGCGGCCGGCTCCAGCAACATCTGGGAGGTGCTCCCCGGCCCGAACGGCGGCCTGTACGCCGCGGAGTCGCAGTCCCCCGACCGCCTGCTGTACCTGAACGACGCCGACATGAGCGGCACCATCGACGGCGTGACCGAGACCGCGGAGGTCTACGACGACACGCTGCCCGGCCTGGAGCCGATCAACAACCCCCGCGGCATGGTGTTCGCGACGCTGCCCGACCCGAGCGTCCCGTTCTGCTTCGGCGACGGCTCGAGCGGCGCCTGCCCCTGCGGCAACGAGTCGGCGCTCGGCGCCGGTGAGGGTTGCAACAGCTCGCTCGGTCACGGCGCGGTCCTGTCGGCCGCCGGCAGCGCGCTGGTCGCCAACGACAACCTGACCTTCACCGTCACCGGCGCGCGCCCGAACCAGACCAGCCTCCTGGTGCAGGGCTCGGTCGCGATCGCGACGCCCTTCAAGGACGGCTTGCTCTGCATGGGCAACCCGACGGAGCGCATCGAGGTCGTGTCCCTCGACGCGAACGGCGAGGGCTCGTCGACCGCCTCGGTCGTCACCGAGGGCAACGTGATGCCCGGCCAGACCCGCTTCTACCAGCAGTGGTTCCGCGATCCCGGCGGCGTCTCGCCCTGCGGCTCGGGCTCGAACTTCTCGAACGGCCTGACGGTCGACTGGATGTAGCCGGTCGGGCGCGACCCGCGCCCGATGGAAGACGCGCGGCCCCGGGGATCCGGGGCCGCGCGTCTTCGTGGGGGGCCGTCCGCGCGGGCTCGCGCGCGGGCCTTCGGTCGTGTCAGGGCTCGATCCGCCACAGCGGATAGGAGCTCGCGTCCGCCTCGTACAGCGTGACCGTCTCGTTCACCGCGTCCCAGGACCACGAGCCGCCGCCGACCGGCTGGCTGTTGCGCAGCACGTTGACGGGCGGCGCGGGGTAGCCGTCCAGGACGACCTCCTCGGGCTGGCCGTCCTGCGTGCCGAGCAGCACCTTCAGCGGGATCGACGTGTCGAGCCCGGCAGCCGTCGTGTCGACGGTCAGGCGCGCCAGGTTCTCCGTCTCGTCCAGGACGAGGCGGTTGATCGACGGGTCCAGGTTCCAGCGGAAGGGCGTGAACTCGCCGGCCTGGTCCTGCTCGACGTCGAAGCAGTAGTAGGTCGCGTCCCGGTCCGCGAGGATCGAGCGCGTGCCCAGCGGCGAGGTGTCGAGCGTCTTGTTCGACAGGAACTGGCAGGCGGTCCACTCGTCGAGCGTGTCCCAGGTGTGCAGGGCGCCGACCTCTTCGCGGTAGCGCGGCGTGCCGCCCAGGTGCCAGAGCCAGCGCGTGACGATGCGCGTCTCGCGCACCAGGTGCTGCAGCGGGTCGCTCTGCGCCGCGGTCGTGAACATCGGCAACCCGATCAGGTTGCGCGCCAGGTCCATGTCCGGATCCGGCACGTTGCGCGTCGGCTCGATGTCGATCACGGAGCTCTGCGCGTACTCGAACGGGAACTGCGTCGGCGAACCGCCGAACATGTCGACGTGGTCCAGCAGGGTGGTGTCGACCGCGTTGTAGTAGACGTCGCGCACCGAGACGGTGCCCGTGTGGTTCACGATCGCCGCGAAGCGCGGGCGGTTCGGGTCCAGGTGGCGCGCGGCGTAGTTGGCGACGTTGCCGCCGCCCATCGAGAAGCCGACGCCGTAGATCCGCGAGTCGTCGATCGGCAGCGCGCTGGTCGCCCACTCGAGGACGGCCTGCACGTTCTGCTGCGCGTAGGGGATCGCGTAGTTGTACTTGTGCGCTCCCAGCGGCGCGATGATGTACCACCCGCGCTGACGCGCCTCGTGGAAGTAGGTGGTCTGGGTCAGGATCGACTGGTGCGTGTTGCCCCAGCCGTGGAAGACGACCAGCAGCGGCGCCTCGGGCTGCACGGGGACCGGCGGGACGCCGATCAGGAAGCTCTCCTGCCAGGCGGTGCCGGTGTCGTTCATCACCAGCTCGTAGACGCCGGAACCCAGGCCGCCGAGCAGCTGGAGGTCGGGCGCGCCGGGCACGATCGCCTGGCCGCCGACGGCGTTCGCGACCGTGCCGCTCGTCGGCAGGGGCGTGCCCTGCGGCGTGGCGGCCGGCGGGGCGACGACGGTCCCGGCGGACGAGGAGGTCTGCGACGCGGCCGCGGGGGCCAG
This sequence comes from bacterium, assembly GCA_030426745.1. Lineage (GTDB taxonomy): Bacteria > Planctomycetota > UBA1135 > UBA1135 > JACKHV01. The sequence continues at coordinate 4,712 of JAUHYB010000126.1, read as the reverse complement.
GGCGGCGGCGAGGAGGAGGGTGCGGAGCCACATGGTGCTGCGGGGGGCGGATCCCGTCAGGGGACCCGGTAATGGGATTCTATCTCCCTCTACGAGGAGTGGGGACGGCGGGAGGAAGCCCGATTCCGGCCCGGCGACCGAACGCGCCGGGCGGGGGAAATTCGTGCGCCTAAGCCGCGTGGAGGCAGGGGGTTGGGCAGATTTTCGCACCCTCCCGCCGAAGCCGACAGGCCCGCGGCCCCGGATTTTTCCGGCAGGCGGACGGGGAGGTCAGCGCAGGTACACGGGCAACAACCCGTCGGGCAGCGCCAGCACCAGCACGCACATCGAGGTCGCGTAGACCGCGCCGTAGGTCGTGTCGGGCCAGGAGCCGTCGTCCCGCTGGGTGACCAGGAGCTCGCGCTGCTCGGCCTCGAACCAGCGCTCGAACACGCGCGTGTCGGCGTGCTGCCACAGGGCCTGCGCCAGGTAGAAGCGCTCGTAGTGGGGGAAGTGCACCGCCGGACGCTCGCCCGACTCCCACGCCGGGTCGCCCTCGCGCTGCGCGAGTTGCCGCTGCATCCAGTCGAAGCCGGACAGCACCGCGCGCCCCGAGTACTCGCCGCCGGCGTTCAGCGTCGCGATCGCGGCCGCCGTCAACGCGACCGAGCTGCGGTCGTTGCCGATCGCGTAGCGGAAGGACCCGTCGTCCTTCTGCGAGCGGCGCACGTAGCCCAGCGCGCGCTCGACGACCTTCTTGTCCACCTCGAAGCCGGCGTCCTTCGCCGCCCGCAACGCCTGCACCAGGCAGATCGTCACCGAACCCTCGTGGCGCACGATGCGGCGCGGCTCGTACTCCCATCCGCCCTCCGCGCCCTGGCTGTTCTCGATGCACGCGACGGCCGCGCGCAGCGCCGTGCGCAGGCGGCGACCGCGCGCGCTGTCCGGCGACATCGTGTAGGCCTGCGCCATCGCGAGCGTCGCGAAGCCGTGGCCGTGCGTGCGCGACAAGGCGTCGCGTCCGTCGTGCACGTAGCCGTAGGTCTCCGAGTCCTGGTCGAGGTTCGTGTGATCGATCAGGTAGTCGATCGCGCGCGACAGCTCGGCGCCGTACGGGCCGCGGTCGGGCGTGTTCCCCGCGGACATCCACGCCAGCGCGGACAGCGCGGTCGTCGCCACCACCGCGAATTCGGCCGCGCCGGCGGGCGGCATCGACCCGTCCGCGGCCTCGCGCTGCCAGTCGGACAGGCGCTGCAGCGCGCGGTTCACCGCCTCGCGCGCGGCGCGGTCCTGCGCGGAGTCTCGGCCGTGCAGCGCGTCATCGGCGTCCTGCGACCCCGTCACCGGCGGCGACGCCGGCAACTCGTCCTGCTCGAACGCGCGCGACGCGACGCGCGTCGACGGCGCCTCGGCGTGCGCGAAGAGCGCGAAGGCCGCGAGCGGGACCGCGGCGGCGGCGCGGGGACGGCGCCGCTGAGCGGGGGTGGGCACGTCGCGCCGTCCCGTCGTCAGCGCGAGCTCCCGGCGCGCTCGTTCAGCTTCTTGTAGTAGGCGTCGATCCAGTCGCGGTACTCGGCGGGCATGTCCTCGCCGCCCTCGGTGCGGAACACGTCGCGCACGTGCACGGGCAGCTCGCCCCAGCGCTCGGACAGGTCGCCGCGCGAGGGCGGCGCGTCCGTCTCGTCGGGGCGCGGCCCGTCGCCTTCGACGTTGCGCGGGTCGTCGTCCTCGCGGGACGGGCCGTCCTCGGGGTTCTCGCCGTCGCCGGGCTTCGGCTCCTTGCCGCCGGGCTGCTCGCCCTGGTCGCCGCCGGGCTGTTGACCGTCGGGTTCGTTGCGCGGCTGGTCGCCGCCGCCGTCCGGACGGACCTGCTCGGGCAGGCTGGGCGTCGCCTCTTGTCGACCGCCGCCGCCCTGGCTGCCGTCCAGCGGGCTGGGCGTGCCGCTCTGTTGCTGACCCTCGCCCTGTCCCTGGCCCTGCTGTTGCCCGGAGCCGGAGGACGGCGAGGAGCTCTGTTGCCCCGCTTGCTGCGCGAGTCGCAGCAGCTGGTCGATCTCGCGCTGCACGTCGCGGCCCTCGTCGATCGAGCGCCGCAGCAGCTCGTCGATGCCCGCGGCGTCGGCCTCGCGCAAGCGGCGCGTGTCGCCGGCGCCCGCGTCGGACAGCAGCACGTCGATCTCGCGCAGCTTCGTCTCGACGCGGCGGAAGATCTCGCGCATCTCCGCCTCGATCGCGTCGCCGCCGCTGGGCGGACCGACGGGCACGCCGCCGTGCGGATCGGGTTCGACCTCCGGCGCGGGCTCGACCTCGGGAGTGGGGGCGGGCGTCGCCTCCGGCGCGTCACCGGGGTCCGTGCCCGCGTCGCCGCCGCCGTCCTGGGCGGTCGCGGTCCACACCAGCAGGAAGGCGCAGAACGCGCAGAACAGGACTCGTTTGCCTCGCAGGTTCATGTCGTTCTCCTCCTACTGCGAATCGCGGACGGCGTCGGGGTCGGGCAGGCCGAGGCGCTCGCGGAAGCTGCCGAACAGCTCGGTCGTGCGGCGGTGGCGCTGCGCCAGGCGGGAGATCTCCTCCAGCAGCAGCGGGTCGATCTCGCCGCCCTCGGCGAGCTCGGGGTACAGGACCAGCAGCTCGTCCAGGCTGTCGAGCACCTCGCCCTCCATGCGCGTCAGCAGCTTCAGCTCGGCCGCGTCGGGCACCAGGCGGTTCTCCGACGGTTGCTGCGGGCCCTGCTGTCCGCCCTGTTGCTGGGCCTCTTCCTGCTGGCGGCGGTCCTTCTCCTCCTCCAGCGACTCGAGCAGCCACACGAGGTCGCGCCCGACGTCGTCCAGCAGCGCCTGCACGCGCGGACCGCTCTGGTACCCGCCGACCTCGCCGGTCGCGGTGGAGATGCGCACGAGGTCGTCCTCGATGCGCTGGAACAGCTCGGCGAAGACGGTGCTGCCCTCGCTCGAGATCGCCTGGCGCAGCTCGCCGGCGCGGTCGGCCAGCGCCTGCACCTCGCGCGACGCCTTGCGCAGGCGCAGCTTCTGCGCGCGCGACGCGCGGTCGCCCGGCGTGCGCTCGGCGTCCAGCTCGGTGATCTCCGTCGTCAGCGCTTCGTGCGTCTCGATCATCAGCGCGACCTCCTCGGCGATCTGGAACAGGAGCTCCTCGTCGCGCAGCCGCTGGTACTGACGCTCCTCCTCGGCGAGCTGGTCGAGCGCCTCCTCGATCTCGCGCTCGGCGCGCTCGGCCTCGCGCTCGGCCTGGTCCAGGTCGCCCTGGTCGAGCTCCTGCCCGGACTGCCGCGCGTTCTGCTCCGCGCGCTCGAGGGAGGGGAGCGGCGTCTCGCGCTGCGACTCCTCGTACGCCTTGCGGAACTCGTAGAGGCGCTGCTCGACCTCGCGCTGGCGCTCGGCCAGCTCGGCGGCCTCGCGGCGCATCTCCTCGCTGTCGGGCTGCGTGCCGGCGCGGCTCTCGCGCGCGGCTTCCTGCAGCGCGCTCATCGCCTCGCGTTGCTCCGCGGCCGCGTCGCCGCGTCGGCCTTCCTCGAGGGCCTCGGCCGCGCGCTCCATCGCCTCGCGCGCGGCGTCGAGCTGTTCCTCGACGTCGCGGCGCGCCTCTTGCGAGAGCGACGCTTGCGACGATTGCTGTTCCAGGCCCGCCGCGCGCTCGCCCAGCCGGCGCTGCGCCTCGGCGAGGGCTTCCGAGCCCTCGGAGCCCTGCGCGCTCTCGCGGCGCGACGACTCCATCGCCGCGGCCGCGCGCTCCAGCGCCTCGCGCGCGCGTTCCGCCGCGTTCGACGTCGACTCGGCGTCGCGCTCCGCCGCCGCGCGCGCGGCCTCGCGCATCGCCTCGGCGGCCTGCTGCAAGGCCTGGCTCGACTCCTCGGATCCCTCGGCGCGCTCGAGGCCCTCGGCGATGCGCTCGGCGCGCTCCGCGTTCTGGTCCTGCGAGCCCGCGAGGGCCTGACCCAGGAAGCGCTGTTCGTCCAGCGCGCGGCGCAGCGCGGCGAGCGCCTCGGCCGTCGCTTCCGCGTCGCCCGACTCGGCCGCGCGGGCGAGCGCCTCGCGCAGGTCCTCGCTCGCGTGCTCGGACTCGGCCGCGGCGGCGGCGAGCCCCTCGCGCGCGTCGTCGGCGCGCTCGCGGTGGTTCCGCGCCGCGCGCTCCAGCGCCTCGGCCTGCTCGCTCGCGGCGGACGCGTCGCCGGACTTCGCGGCCTCGACGGCTTCGCGCAGCGCTTCGGCGGCCTGGCGCGCGGCGGGGTCGGCGCCGGCGCGCGCGTGGCGTTCCTCGCGCTGCGCGGCGGCCTCGGCGGCCTGCAGCGCGGCGTCCAGCGCGCCTTCCTCGGCGTCCTCGCGCGACGCGTCCTCGAGCGCGCGCAGTCGTGCGGCGGCGGCGGCGAGGCGCTCTTCGCGCGACGACTCGGCGCGCGCGGCCTCCAGCGGCGCGAGCCACTCCTCGAGCGCCTCGCGCGCCTCGGGGCGCCACGACTCGGCGACGGTCACGTCCGTCTCCTGGTCCGCCAGCAGCTCGCGCAAGCGCGCCTCGAGCGCCTCGCGCTGCATCGCGCCCGACTCGCGCGCGCCGCGTTCGTTCTCGGCCAAGAGCTGCGCCTGCTCCTGCGCGAGCTCGTCGAGCCCGGCCTCCAGCGCGCGCTGCGCGTCGTTCTTCGCCGCCTCGCGCAGCGCTTCGATCGCGCGCGAGATCTCCCGCTCCTCGTTCGCGAGCCCGCCGAGGTCCGCGCGCAG
>JAUHYB010000611.1 GCA_030426745.1 bacterium | reverse complement strand
GCGCTGATGACCGCGTTCAGCACCAGCTCGTCGTCGATGACGCTGCCGGTGACGATGCGCACGGTCGAGGACCGCGGCAAGGTCAGCAACCGCGTCGCGTCGTTCACGCTGCCGCTGGGCGCGACGATCAACATGGACGGCACGGCGCTGTACGAGTGCATCGGCGTGATCTTCCTGGCGCAGTACTACGCCGGGCTGCCGGGCGGCGAGGCGCTGACCCTGACCGCGCAGGCCACCGTCGTGCTGATGGCGCTCCTGGCCAGCATCGGGTCCGCCGGCATCCCGTCGGCCGGGCTCGTGATGATGCTGACGATCCTGTCGGCGCTGGGCCTGCCGCTGGAGGGCGCCGCGCTGCTCCTGGCCGTCGACCGGCCCCTGGACATGCTGCGCACGGTCACGAACGTGTGGTCGGACAGCTGCGGCGCCGCGGTGATCGCGCGCTCGGAGGGGGAGACGGGCCCGGGGAAGCTCTGACGCCGCGGGGCGGGGCCCGCGGGCCCTCCGGGGCGGCGCCGATACGCGGCCTTCCAGGGCGTCCCGCGCGTGGAAGCCCGGCCGATCCCCGGCTACAATCCGCGGCTCCCCGGCCCGCCTCGCGGGCCCCTGCCCCCCGCCCGCGGCCGTTCCCAGTCCGTCCATGACCACTTCCACGCTGATCGAGCGCATCACCCGTTCCCTGGCCTACATGCTCCGGCACAAGCCGGAGGAGTTCGACCTGGAGCTGGACCGCTTCGGATCGGCGGACGTGAACGAGGTCGTGCAGGCGCTGAACGAGCGGCTCGGCGGCGACGTCGAGCTCGAGGACCTCGAGGACGCGATCGAGGCGGGCGACCGCGTGCGCTACCGCATCGAGAAGGGCCGCATCCGCGCGCTCTACGGACACTCGATCGAGGTCGACCCCGGCGAGCCCAGCCGCCCGCCGGAGCTGCTGTACATCGGCGTCGGCAGCCGCGACGCGGACCGCGCCGAGCGCTTCGGCCTGAAGGGCGGGCGCCGCAGCTTCCTGCACCTCGCGCGCACCACCGAGGAGGCGATGGAGACCGGCCGCCGCACCGCGCGCGACTACGTCGTCGTGACCGTGCACGCGCTGGACGCCTGGGAGCAGGGCGTGAACTTCTACGACCGCGAAGCCCTGGTGCTCGCGGAGTCGATCCCCACCGAGTTCCTGTCGCTCGGCGACGTGCACACCGACGGCCGCCCGCCGGAGCGCGGTCGCCGCGACGCGCGCGGACGCGGCGGGCGCGGCCGCGACGACGACCGCCGCGGCCGACGCCGCCGCGACGAGGAGGACGAGGACGAGCGCCCGCGCCGCGACGACGACCGCGGCGGGCGCCGGCGCGACGAGGACCGCGGCGAGCGTCGCCGTGACGAGGACCGCGGCGAGCGCCGTTCGCGGGACCGGGATCGCGACCGCGACCGCGACGACCGCCGCCCGCGCGGCCGCCGCGAGGAACGCGACGACGACCGCCCGCGCCGCGACCGCGACCGCGGAGAGCGCGGCGACCGCCGCCGCGACGAGCGCGAGCCGAAGCGCGAGCGCACGGAACGCCCCCGGCAGACGGAGACGCGCCGCGACCCGGCCCCGCAGCCCGCGCCGGAGCCGGCGGGCGGCGGCTTCGGCCTCGGCATCTTCGAGGAGGAGGCCGCGAAGAAGGAAGCGCGCCGCCGCGAGCCGGCGCCGCGCCCCGAACCCGCGCCGGAGCCGCGCCGCGAGCCCGCTCCGAAGCCCGAGCCCGCGCCCGAGCCCGAGCCGGAAGGCGGCGGCTTCGGCGCCGGCCTCGTCTGACCGCTGCGCCGCGCGCCCGCGCGGCCGCGCCCGACTCGCGGCCGGCGACCCGACCGGAGCGTCCACGCCCGGAGCCCCAGAACCGATGCACAGCCTGCGCGTCCTCGAGGAGCT
>JAUHYB010000125.1 GCA_030426745.1 bacterium | reverse complement strand
GGCTTGTGGAACGGATAGACCCCTCTAAGGTCGCGAGTGGCGTCGGGATCCTCCCCGGCGCCCTCCGCTCCTTTCGACCCACGACCCGCTCCCATGCGCCTCCACGGAATCCCGACAGCCCTGGGCACCCTCGCGGCCCTCGCGCTCGCCCAGGCCCCGACCTGGGCCCAGTGCCCCGCCGCCGACGCCGCCGAACCGAACGACGACTGCGCGTCCGCCACCGTCGTCACGCCCGGCCTCGTCCCGAACCTCTCGCTCGACGGCACGCTCGCCGGCGGCGGGTCGAACGACGACTACTTCGTCGTCAACGTCCCGGCCGACCAGCTGCTGATCGTGACCTGCCTGCACAGCGCGGCCGCCGGCAACATCGACGTCGGCCTGTACGACGCGGCCTCCGCGAGTTGCGGCACGGGCAGCGGGTACCTCGCGACGCACTTCGTGGTGCTGGACGACGAAGAGGTGTCCTGGCTGAACGACACCGGCGCCGCCGTCGACGTCGTGATCCAGGCGACCTACTCGCTCATCGACGCGAGCTTCGCGTGCAACGACTACGCGCTCGACATCGCCGTGATGCCGGACCCCTGCGTCGCCGCGATCGACGACGCGTTCGAGCCGAACGACGACTGCGCCTCCAGCGTCGTGCTCACGAACGGCGCGCACGACGACCTGTACGTCAGCACGACCGACGAGGACTTCTACCGCGTCTCGGTGAACCCGACCGACCAGGCCGTCGTCACGGCGACCTACCCGTCGGTGATGACCGACCTCTCCGTCGAGGTGTACGACGACCCGTCCTGTACGACGCTGCTGACCTCCGAGTCCTGGGGCGGCGGGTACATCCAGGTCGAGTTCAGCAACGCTACGGCCGCGCCGAAGGACTTCTACGTCCGCATCAACCCGATCGTCACGGGATCGGCGACGTGCAACGTCTACGACCTCGACGTCCTGACGCAGCCCGACCCCTGCCTGACCACGCCCGACGACGCCTTCGAGCCGAACGACATCTGCGGCGCGGCCGCGACGCTCGGCACGGGTGCGACCACCGGCCTGTTCGTCAGCGCCGGTGACGAGGACTACTTCAAGGTGTCGGTGCCCTACACGGACCAGGTCGTCATCGACCAGACCTGGACCTACGACGGCACGGACCTCGCGATCGAGCTGTACTCGGACCCGTCCTGCTCGAACGAGCTGGACAACGGCGCGTGGGGCGCCGGCACCAACCAGGTCGTCTACGGCAACGACACGGGCGCGACGGTGGACTTCTACGTCCGCGTCTACGTCTCGAGCGGCGACTGCGCCGTCTACGACCTGAACGTCACCCTGCAGCCCGACGCCTGCATCCTGACGCCGGACGACGCGTTCGAGCCGAACGACGACTGCTCCAGCGCCGTCGCGCTGACGGCCGGCGTGCACACCGGCCTGTTCGTGCGCGACGCCGATCCGGACTGGTACGCGGTCACGATCCCCGCCGGTCAGGTGGTCACGATCGAGCAGACGTACACGCTGCCCGACCAGCTCGGCATCGACCGCTACCTCGACACCACGCTGTGCGGTCCGTTCGACACCGACCAGCAGGCCTCGTACGGAGGCGGCCTGAACACGCAGGTGTTCCCGAACACGCTCGGCGCGCCGTACACGATCTACTTCCGCTGCTACATGGCGGAGGGCGACTGCGGCAACTACGACCTGAACGTCACGTTCGCGCCGGACCCCTGCCAGCAGATGATGGACGACAGCTTCGAGCCGAACGACACGTGCGGCACGGGACCGGTCCTGCCGCTCGGTCTCACCACCGGACTGTTCGTGGCGCAGCACAGCTCGGACTACTACGAGGTCACGGTGCCCGCCGGCCAGGTCCTCACCATCGACCAGACGTACGTCGGCGGCAGCACGGAGCTCGGCATCACGCTGTTCGACGACGCGAACTGCACGACGTGGCTGTACGGCTCCAGCTGGGGCGGCGGTCAGAACACCGTGGAGTACACGAACACGACGAACGCCGCTTCGACGGTGTACGTCCGGTGTGAGACGCAGATCGGCACGGGCTACTGCCTGAACTACGACCTGGACGTCAGCCTCACGCCCGACCCCTGCCAGCAGCCCGGCGTGGACGACTTCCTCGAGGACAACGACGACTGCGCGAACGCGACGCCGGTCTCGCTCGCGGGCGAGTCGTGGGTCGACCTGTTCGTCTCGAAGGTCGACTACGACTACTTCACCTTCACGATGCCCGACGGCGGCACGGTGCAGATCGACTGCGGCTTCCTGACGGCGGAGTGCGACATCGACATGTTCCTGTACGACGCTTCGCACGTGATGAACGGCCTGTGCGGTGACGACTTCACGTACCTGAGCTCGGCGACGAACGGCTTCGACGGCGAGACGATGACGTGGACCAACACGACGGGAGCGAGCCAGACGTACTACCTGCGCGTCAGCCCCTGGAGCGAGCCGTCCAACCCCTCGTGCGGCACCTACGACCTGGACGTCTCGTTCACGAACGCCTTCGCGGAGCCGATGTGCTTCGGCGACGGCTCGACGGGCACCAACTGCCCGTGCGCGAACGAGTCCGCGGTCGGCGCGGGTGAAGGCTGCGCGAACTCGCAGGGTCACGGCGCCGTCCTGGACGTCAGCGGCACGAACTCGATCGCCGCCGACGACATGGTCTTCACGGTCACGCAGGCCCGCCAGAACCAGACGGCCCTGCTGGTGCAAGGCAACGTCCAGACCAGCGTCCCGTTCAAGGACGGCGTGCTGTGCATGGGCAACCCGACCGAGCGCGTCGAGGTGATCTTCACCAACGCGTCCGGCACGGCCTCGACCGTCGGGTCCGTCGTGACGAACGGCAACATCACCGCGCCCGGCGCCGTGCGCTACTACCAGGTGTGGTACCGCGACCCGGCGCTGTCGCCCTGCGGCAGCGGGTCGAACTTCAGCAGCGGCCTGCGGTTGTTCTGGGACCTGTAGGCCCACGCTCGACAGGACTGGGCCGGAGCGATCCGGACCCGACCCGACGCGGCCCCGCTCCGGCGGGGCCGCGTTCGTTCGCGCGGACCGCGGCGCGCGCACGGGCTCCGACCCGCATCGGAGACGCCGCTCCGCGGCCGGGAGCCTGGGAGAATTGCGTGGTCGGCGAAACGAACGTTCGCCTTACCATTGCGCGATGTGGCCGCGCCTTCGCCGGCCACAGGACTTCCCGCAACCGCAAGGGGACGTTCCCACCGCAACGACCGCGCGCCGCTCGCTTCCGCGCGAGCTCCGCGTCGCCTCGGAACGCTCGAAGTTCGTGCGCCGCCCCGACGGCCGCGCACGCCGGCGTTCGGTCCTCGCGCGGGGTCCCCGCCACCGACCGGAGCACCTCGTGATCCACTCCAGCGTTCTCACCCTGTCCACCTCGCTCTGCCTCGCGGTCGTCGCCGCGCCGGCGTGCCTCGCCTCGGCCGACGCCGAACCCGCTTCCGAGTTCGCCGCGCAACCCGCGACGGCCGCCGCCGGTCAACAGGAGAAGAAACCGAACATCCTGTTCATCGTCTCCGACGACACGGGATTCGGCGACCTCGGCCCGTACGGCGGCGGCGAGGGCCGCGGCATGCCGACGCCGAACATCGACAAGATGGCGGCGGAGGGCATGACCTTCTTCTCCTTCTACGCGCAGCCCAGCTGCACGCCCGGCCGCGCCGCGATGCAGACCGGCCGCATCCCGAACCGCAGCGGCATGACAACCGTGGCCTTCCAGGGCCAGGGCGGCGGCCTGCCGGCGGCCGAGTGGACCCTCGGCTCGGTGCTGAAGGAAGCCGGCTACAAGACCTACTTCACCGGCAAGTGGCACCTGGGCGAGGACGACTACGCGTTGCCGAACGCCCAGGGCTACGACGTGATGAAGCACGCGTTCCTGTACCACTGCAACGCGTACACCTACGGCGACGAGTCGTGGTTCCCGGACATGGATCCGGAGCTGCGCAAGATGTTCGACGAGGTCACGAAGGGCTCGCTGTCCGGCAACGCCGGCGAGAAGGCCGTCGAGGACTGGAAGGTGAACGGCCAGTACGTCGACACGCCGGACAAGGGCGTCGTCGGCATCCCGTACATGGACAAGTACGTCGAGCAGGCCGGCCTCGAGTTCCTGGAAGAAGCGGCGAAGCACCCGGACCAGCCCTTCTTCATCAACGTGAACTTCATGAAGGTGCACCAGCCGAACCTCCCGGCGCCGGAGTACCAGCACAAGTCGCTGTCGAAGTCGAAGTACGCCGACTCGGTCTGTGAACTCGACGCGCGCATCGGTCACCTGATGGACAAGCTGGACGAGCTCGGCCTGGCCGAGGACACGCTCGTCTTCTACACGACCGACAACGGCGCGTGGCAGGACGTGTACCCGGACGCCGGGTACACGCCCTTCCGCGGCACGAAAGGCACGGTCCGCGAGGGCGGCAACCGCGTCCCGGCCCTCGCCGTCTGGCCCGGCAAGATCAAGGGCGGCGAGCGCAACCACGACATCGTCGGCGGCCTCGACCTGATGGCGACTTTCGCGTCGGTCGCGGGGCAGGAACTCCCGAAGAACGACCGCGAGGGCGAGCCGATCATCTTCGACAGCTACGACATGTCGCCCGTGCTGTTCGGGACCGGCAAGAGCGAGCGCACTGCGTGGTTCTACTTCACCGAGAACGAGCTGACCCCGGGCGCCGCGCGCGTCGGCAACTACAAGGCCGTCTTCAACCTGCGCGGTGACAACGGCATGGCGACCGGCGGACTGGCGGTCGACTCGAACCTCGGCTGGAAGGGCCCCGAGAAGTACGTCGCGGGCGTGCCGCAGGTGTTCGACCTCTGGGCGGACCCGCAGGAGCGCTACGACATCTTCATGAACAACTTCACGGAGCGCACGTGGACGCTGGTGACGATCAACCAGGCGATCAAGGACAAGATGAAGTCCTACGTCCAGTACCCGCCGCGCAAGCTGCAGAGCGAGATCTACACCGGCCCGATCACGATCACGGCCTACCAGCGCTTCAAGCACATCCGCGAGCAGCTCGAGAAGGACGGCGTCACGCTGCCGCTGCCCACCGGCAACTGATCGAGGTTCGCCATGAAGCTCTCGTTGAAGTCCTCCTTCGTCGCGCTCGCGCTGTGCGCGGCGGCCGCGTGCGCCGGCGTGCACGCGGGCGCGCCCGCCGACCCGCTGCCGTCCTGGAAGGACGGCGACACCAAGGCCGCGATCACGGCGTTCGTCGAACGCGTGACGAAGGAGGGATCCCCCGACTTCGTCCCGCCCGCCGAGCGCATCGCGACCTTCGACAACGACGGGACCCTGTGGGCCGAGCAGCCGCTCTACTTCCAGGCCTTCTACGCCTTCGACCGCGTCGAGGCGATGGCCAAGGACCACCCGGAGTGGGCGACCACCGAACCCTTCAAGAGCGTCCTGGCGGGCGACGTGAAGGGCGCGCTGGCCGGCGGCACGGACGACCTGCTGAAGATCGTCATGGCGTCGCACGCCGAGGTGACGACCGACGAGTTCGCCGACTCGGTCCGCGAGTGGATCTCGACCGCGAAGCACCCGACGACGGGCCTGCGGTACGCCGACATGACGTACCAGCCGATGGTCGAGCTGCTGGAGTACCTGCGCGCGAACGGCTTCAAGACGTTCATCGTGTCGGGCGGCGGCATCGACTTCATGCGCGTCTTCACCGAGGAGGCGTACGGCATCCCGCCCGAGCAGGTGATCGGCACGACGATCGACGCCGAGTTCGAGCTGCGCGACGGCGTGCCGACGCTCGTGAAGAAGGGCGAGATGGTCCTGCTGGACGACAAGGCCGGCAAGCCGGTCGGCATCTACCGCCACATCGGGCGTCGTCCGATCTTCGCCGGCGGCAACTCCGACGGGGACCTGCAGATGCTGCAGTACACGACGATCCCGCGGGACGACGCCGACACGCGTCCGCGCTTCGGCTTGATCGTGCACCACACCGACGGCGAGCGCGAGTTCGCATACGACCGCGAGTCGCACATCGGCAGGCTGGACCAGGCGCTCGACGAGGCCGGCGACCGCGGCTGGACCGTGGTCGACATGAAGGCGGACTGGAGCCGGGTCTACACCGGCTCGCAGGACTGATCCGCCGGGGGCCGGCGAGCCGCACGAGGGCCCGCCGGCAAGGAACGCGACGCGGCGCCGCGGGGGTTCGCCCCTCGCGGCGCCGCGCCCGTCGGTGCGGCGCGGGCGACCCTTCCGCACCGCCCTTGGCGGGAGCCGCCAAATCGACAGGCCGGGCGACGGCCGACCGGACGCCCTGCCATGCTGACAGGCGGCCTCGGGCGGGTGCGGCGGGGCACCTCGAGTCTCCCCTCCCTAACCAGCCGTCTGCGCGGCACTTCCGTCGCTCGGCCCCCGAGCGGGAAGGCGGGCACGGGACTTGCTCCAGCGCGCCCGCCGGGCCCCCGATGGCCCGGTTTCCGCCATGTCCCTCGACCGCCGCATCCTCATCGCCGACGACGACCTGGAGATCCGCCAGGGCGTCGCCGAGCTGTTGTCCGGGATGGGCCTCGAGATCCTGGAGGCGGAGACCGGTCCCGAGGCGCTCGCGATCGTCCGGCGCGGCGACATCCGGCTCGCCCTGCTCGACAACCAGATGCCCGGGGCCACCGGCCTCGAGATCCTGCAGGTGATCCACGAGGAGACCCTGCGCGTTCCCTGCATCGTGTGCTCCGGCGACTCCTTCGAGAGCCTGGAGCGCATGGCGCGCGCCGCCGGAGCGCTGGCGGTGCTCAAGAAGCCGGTCGAGCCGCGGGTCCTGCGCACCGAAGTCGTGCGCGCGCTGGACCTGCCGAACGGCCTCGGCCCGCTCTCGAACGGGCACTGATCGCGACCGAATCCGCCGCCGGGACGCCCGGCGGCGCTGCACATACCGACATCACCAACCAAGCAAGCGAACCCCAGAGGAAGAGTCCCATGGCCACCCGCACCAAAGCCGCCCCGAAGAAGTCCGCCAAGACCGCCATCCGCCCGATCGGCGACCAGATCCTGGTCCAGCGCGTCGAGGCCGAAGAGGTCACCGCCGGCGGCATCCTGCTGCCCGAGTCCGCGAAGGAGAAGCCGAAGGAAGGCATCATCATCGCGCTGGGCGAGGGCAAGGCCCTCGAGAACGGCGAGCGCTCGACCTTCTCGGTGAAGAAGGGCGACCGCGTCCTGTTCACGTCCTACGCCGGTACCGAGGTCAAGTACGCCGGCCAGGAGTACCTCATCATGCGCGAGTCGGACATGCTCGCCGTGATCGAAGGCTGATCGCGCTCACCGCACTCGAACGCAGAAGGAGCACGAGCTCATGGCCAAGCAGATCAGCTACGACGCGCACGCGCGCGACCACATCAAGAACGGCGTCACCAAGCTGGCGCGCGCCGTCAAGATCACCCTGGGCCCCCGCGGCCGCAACGTGATCATCGAGAAGTCCTTCGGCAGCCCGACCGTCACCAAGGACGGCGTCACGGTGTCGAAGGAGATCGACCTCGAGGATCCCTACGAGAACATGGGCGCCCAGCTCGTGAAGCAGGTCGCCTCGCAGACGAACGACCAGGCCGGCGACGGCACGACGAGCGCCACGGTGCTCGCCGAGGCCATCTTCCTGGAAGGCCTCAAGAACGTCACCGCCGGCGCGAACCCGGTCGCGCTGAAGCGCGGCATCGACGCCGCCGTCGCGGCCGCCGTGGACAGCCTCCACAAGCAGTCGAAGAAGGTGAAGACGTCCGGCGAGATCGCGCAGGTCGGCTGCATCGCCTCGAACAACGACCAGGAGATCGGCGACATGATCGCCGAGGCGATGGACCGCGTCGGCAAGGACGGCGTGATCACCGTCGAAGAGGGTCGCACGCTGGCCACCGAGGTCCAGTGGGTCGAGGGCATGCAGTTCGACAAGGGCTTCCTGTCGCCGCACTTCATCACCAACACCGCGTCGATGGAGTGCGTCCTCGAGGACCCCTACATCCTCGTCTACGAGAAGAAGGTCTCGTCGGTGAAGGACATGATCGGCACGCTCGAGCAAGTCGCGCAGAGCGGCAAGCCGCTGCTGATCATCGCGGAGGACATCGAGGGCGAGGCGCTCGCGACGCTGGTCGTGAACCGCCTGCGCGGCTCGTTCCCCTGCGCCGCGGTGAAGGCCCCCGGCTTCGGTGATCGCCGCAAGGCGATGATGGAGGACATCGCGGTCCTCACCGGCGCCACGCCGATCTTCGAGGCGACGGGCGGGACGCTCGAGGGCGTGACCCTCGGCGACCTCGGCCGCGCGAAGAAGGTGATCATCACCAAGGACGACACCACGATCATCGAGGGCGTCGGCAAGAAGGACGCGATCCAGGGCCGCATCGCCCAGATCAAGGCCGAGATCGAGAACACCAAGTCGGACTACGACAAGGAGAAGCTCCAGGAGCGTCTCGCGAAGCTGTCCGGCGGCGTGGCCCAGATCAACGTCGGCGCCGCGACCGAGTCGGAGATGAAGGAGAAGAAGGCCCGTGTCGAGGACGCCCTGCACGCCACCCGCGCCGCGGTGGAAGAAGGCATCGTCCCCGGCGGCGGCACCGCGCTCCTCAACGCGATCGACGCGGTCGAGGCCCTGAAGCTCGACGGTGACGAGCGCGTCGGCGCGATGATCATCCGCCGCGCCCTCGAGGCCCCCATGCGCCAGATCGCCACGAACGCCGGCCAGGACGGCTCGGTGATCGTGCAGAACGTGCGCGCCCAGAAGTCGAAGACCTACGGCTACAACGCCGGCACGGACACCTACGAGGACCTCGTCAAGGCGGGCGTCATCGACCCGACGAAGGTGACCCGCACAGCGCTGCAGAACGCCGCGAGCGTCGCGAGCCTGCTGCTCACGACGGACGCGCTGGTCTCCGACATGCCCGCCGAGCGAGACGACGCCGGCGCGGCCCACGCGCACGCGCACTAGTCCGAACGCGCCCCGAGGCGCACGTCACGACGCGAGCGAGCGCCATGCCCCTCCACGGGGTCGGGCGCTCGCTTCGTAGTGGAGCACGCCTCTCGTCCGCGGAGCCATTCGCGAATGCCCCGTGCAACATCGACCGTCTCGCGAGCCGTCGTGCCCTTCTTCCTGCAGACCTTGCTCGCGCAACATGGACCGATCGGCGCTCACCGGTTCGTGTGCTGTCCGTGAGCTCTGTACGGATCCGTGGACCGGCCCGCGGCGCGCGCGGCGTCGAGCCCTCATGTATCGGTAGCCGAGCACGACCTCGGAC
>JAUHYB010000124.1 GCA_030426745.1 bacterium | reverse complement strand
CCGGCCGCGGGCGGGCGCGCGCTCAGGCCGTCCCACACGCCCTTGGCCACGTCGACCGCGCCGCGCGCGAGCACGGCCGCGGTCTGGCGCAACTCGCCCGACGGCGGCGTCGCCGTCTCCGGCGCGCGCGGCTCGGGCGGCGCGACGAACTTCGCCATCTCGCCCGACTCCAGCACGATCGAGTCGCCCTGTCGCGCGCTCTGACCCAGGTCGACGAGCAGCTCCTCGACGCTCTGGTAGCGGTCCTCGGGCGACACGCGCACGCAGCGCAGGATCACGCGGCGCAGGCGTTCGGGCAGGTCCGCGGGGAACTCCGGCGGTACGTCGCCCTCGCGCAGCACCAGGCCGCTCGCGCTGCTGGCCTCGAAGGGCGGGTTGCCGACGAGCGCCTCGTAGAACATCACGCCCAGCGAGTAGATGTCGGCGCGGTGGTCCGCGCGGCTCTTCAGGATCTCGGGCGCCATGTAGTGCGGCGTGCCGCGTCCGAAGCTGAGCGTCTGGCGCCCTTCCGTCATCAGCTTCGCCAGCCCGTAGTCGCCGACGCGCGCGACCTCGCCCTTCAGGAACACGTTGCTGGGCTTCAGGTCGAAGTGCACCAGCCGCCGGTCGTGCAGCGCGAGCACGCCGCGGCAGGTCTGCACGAAGATCGCGAGCGCCTCGTCCCGCGTCATGCGTTGCTCGCGCAGGCGCCGCGCCAGCGTGTCCTCGCCGGCGTAGCCCATCACGACGTACGGCACGCCCTGCACGGTCCCCAGGTCCTCGATCGACACGAGGTTCGGGTGGTCGATCACGGCGAAGTGGCGCACTTGTTCCAGCTCGCGCTCGATCGCGTTGCGCTGGACCTCGTCGTCGATCTTCAGGAACTTGATCGCGTACGACTTGCCGATCGAGTGCTTGCGCGCCTTGTAGACCTCGCCGAAGGCCCCGCCGCCCAGGCGGTTCTGGATCTCGTACCCCGGCACGAAGTCGGGCTCGCGAAAGCGAGTGTAGAAGAGCTCCCAGTCCATCAGCAGGTCGTCGCCGCGGTCGCGCGGCCCCCCATCCTACGGCTCCCTCGGTCCGGTCGCACTCTCACGGCCCCTCCGCCCCCCACTCGCCGGATCCGCGGACCTCCACGGCGCGCAGGCTGATGCCGAACGGCGGACGGCCGGCCTCGCGCCGACCGAACGAGAAGTGCGTCGGCGCGCTCGGCGGCAGCTCGACGACGACGTCGCGCGCGGCCTCGGTCGCGCCGGCCGCGTGCACCCGGTCCGGCGAGGCGACGCGCAGCCGGTCTCCGGAGAGCTCCAGCTCGAACGAGCGCGGCGTCCCCCGCAACACGATGTGGCGGTCGCGCGCGCACGCGGCCCGCACGCGCCCGGCCGGACCCTGCGCGAACAGGAGCACGCGCGACGCGCCCTCGCACTCGATGCCGCGCCGCCACTCGATCAGCGCCGAGCAGGAGCCGGGGTCCGGCAGGTGGAAGTCGAAAGCGACCTGCGGCGACAGCTCGACGCGCGCGCCGTCGAACAGCGCCGTGCCGCCGTCGGGCGCCGCGCGTCCCGCGACGCGCACGGCGCGGTCCTGGGCCGGCTGGATCATCCACGCCGCGCCGCCGTGGAAGGACTCCGAGCGCAGGATGCGCGCGTGCACGCTGTCCAGGTCGCCGAGGATCGGCAGGTCGGCGCGCGCGGCCGAGCGGTGCCCGATGACGACCTCGTCGCCGCCGATCGCCAGGAAGTCGCCGGCGTCGTCGACGGCGAGGTGGAAGCGGGTCGGACGCGCGCCGTCCGCCGTGCGCGCGGCCGCGGTCAGCGGCGCGACGTCGGTCAGCGGCGCGGCGTCGGGCGCGCCCGCGCGCGGCGGGGCGCCGTTCGCGGGGGGCGGTCCGGTGTCCGTGGTGTCGCCCGCCGTCGCCGCGCCGCCGTCCGCCTCCGCCGCCCGCCGCATCTCCGCCAGGAGATCGCCCAGCGCCTGCCGCGACTGGGCCCGCGACGCGACGCTCGGGCGCTCGCCCGCCGCGTCGGTCTCGCCGTCGATGCGCCGCCGCCAGTGCGCGGCGCGCTCGGGGTCCTCCCGCGCCGCGCGGCGCAGGAGCGCGTCGGCGCGCTCCGGGTCGCCCTCGGCCGCCGCGCGCGACGCCTCGCGACAGACGACGTCGACGACCTTCTCGCGCAGCCGCTCGGCGTCCTCGCTGAGCGCGAGGCAGGGATCCGCCAGCCGGTCCAGCGCGTCCTCCGGCGCTCCGCCCAGCAGCGCGCGCCGCGCCTCGTGCAAGAGGAGGCGTCGGCGCAGGAAGGACGGCAGCTGGGGCGGGGGCGGACTCATCGGCGGGGATCGCTGGCGCCCCTCCTGCGCGCCCCGGCGCCCTTCATTTCTCACGGACCGGTCGCGGATCGGCCGCGACCCGACGGCCGCGGATCAGGTGCAGGTCACGACGCCGCCGCCGGCCTGGCGCGCGGTGAAGAAGTGCTCGCGGGCGCGGGCGTAGAGGTCCTCGCGGCGACGGATCTCCGGGTGCGGCGCGCAGGCGATGCCGACCGAGATCGCGAGCGGGTCCCCGACCAGGTCGCGCAGGCCCGTCTCCTCGGCGGCCGAGCGCACGCGCTCCGCCATCACGCACGCGCCGTCGGGGCCGGTGCGCGGCAGCAGGAACAGGAACGACGACTCGTCGAAGCGGCCCAGCACGTCCGTGTCGCGCGACGCGCCCAGGATGATGCCGGCGAGCTGTCCGAGCACCTCGGGACCGGCCTGGCCCTCGAACCCGAGCATCACGCACGACAGCGGCTCGCCGAAGCGACGCGCGCGCTTGAACTCCTCGTCGAGCTTGAAGTTCAGGAACGCGAAGTTGAACAGGCTGGTCTCGGGGTCGGTCAGCGCCGCGACGAGGTTCGCGTTCGGGCGCTCCGTCGCGATGTCCTTCAGCAGGTCCTCGGGCAGCTCGGGCTTGCCCTCGCCGGACTCGCGCGCGTCCTGCGGCAGCGGCGGGCGCGGACCCGCGTGGTCGGCGAGCGCCTCGCGCAGCGCGCTGGCGGTGATCGGGCGCGTCAGCAGGCCCGACGCGCCGCAGAAGTGCGCGATCGCCTCACCGGCGTCGTTGCCGTGCTCCGCCAGCACGAAGGTGCGGCAGCGCGCGCGGCCCGTCAGCTTGCGGCAGATCTCGTAGACGTTCTCGCCGCGCAGCCACTTGTCGATCAGGATCACGTCGCCGGCGATCGGCGGCCGCGCGAGCAGCCCGTCCACCGTCTCGACGCCGGAGATCTCCCAGCCCTCGAGCACGCCCGCGGCCGCGCGGCCCTGGGCCAGCAGCGTCTCGTCGGTGGTCAGTACGTGGATCGTTCGGAGGCCGTCAGCCAAAGCCCTCACTCCTTGCGTTGCATCGAGTTCGTTCGCGCGTGGATCGTCGACAGGGTGCGACGTGCGGCAGGCGCTTGCCAGGGTCATGCGGGGAATTCACGGCGCCGCGAGGACCCGCGTTCTTGCGGTCGAGAAACGGGCGCGCGCGGCGCGCTCGCCCGGCGTCACGAGGCGCGCGACCTACCCTCGTTCGTGAAGATGCCGCGCGCGGACCATGTGGTCCTGGGGCGGCGCCGGGCGCGAGCGGTGCCCGACACCGTCTCGAGAGCCGCCGGACCGTCCGAGGGAGCGGGCCTGTCCGAGGGACGTCCAGGACTCGACGGCGTTCGCTGCGGACGCCCGACCCGAGCCTCGACCCCAGGCCCCGACACTCGGCGCCCGGCCCTGGCGCCCGGCCGGAAGGCACCCTCGCACGGCCGCCGGAGTTCCAGAAGTTCCCGGGACCCGAGTGGCGGGACCGGAAAGTTCCATCATGCCCTACACGTTGCCCCCCATAATCCTCGACTATACTCAGAAAGCCCGACCCGGCGAGCCCGATCCGACCACCGCTGCCCCCTGTACCTTCCATGCGCGTCCTTTTCGTCAGCGAGTACCTCCCCCAGGAAATGCTCGGCATCATGTGGCTGTCCCGCGCCCTCAAGGACGCCGGGCACGAGTGCCGCGCGCTGTTCCTCCCCGACGCCGACTGGCTGCGCAAGGCGCGCGAGTTCGCCCCCGACGTGCTGGCGTACTCCGTCACCACCGGCATGCACCGGTACGCGCTGGACGTGAACCGCAAGCTGAAGCAGGTCCTGCCCGACGCGTTCAGCGTCTTCGGCGGCCCGCACCCGACCTTCACGCCCGAGTACGTCGAGAGCGAGGGCGTCGACGCGATCTGCCGCGGCGAGGGCGAACTCGCGATGGTCGATCTGCTCGCGCGGCTGAGCGAGGGTCGCGACCACCGCGACACGCTCAACTTCTGGATCAAGGACCGGGAGACCGGCGAGATCCACAAGAACCCGCAGCGCCCGCTGGTGCAGGACCTCGACTCGCTCGGCTTCCCCGACCGCGACGTGATCTACGAAGCGTCCGCGTTGTACCGGGACTCGGACCGCAAGGTGTTCGTCAGCCAGCGCGGCTGCCCGATGAACTGTTCCTTCTGCTTCCACCACGCGTGGAAGACGAAGATCTACGGCGTGAAGAACAAGGAGTACACGCGCAAGCGGTCGGTCAGCCACGTGATCGACGAGATCAACGACGTGCGGCGTCGGTACAACCTGAAGTTCATCCACTTCGTCGACGACATCTTCAACGTGAAGAACGACTGGCTCGCGGAGTTCGCCGAGCGCTTCCCCAAGGAGGTCGGCCTGCCGTTCGACGTGATCCTGATGGCGAACCTGACGACGGAACGGCACATCGAGCTGCTCGCGAAGGCGGGCTGCGTCTACGCGCGCATCGCGTTCGAGGCGGCCAGCGAGCACATTCGCAACGCGGTCTTCAAGAAGAACACGACGCGCAAGCAGTTGCTGGACGCGGCGGGGTGGATCCGCAAGCACGGCATCCGCTTGGGCTCGCTCAACATCCTCGGGGCGCCAGGCGCGACGCTGGAGGACGAGCTGGACACGATCCGGCTGAACGCGGAGTGCAAGGTCGACCACCCGATGGTCTCGCTGCTGCAGCCCTACCCGATGTTCGACATCGCCGACCAGAGCAACGAGATGGGATACGCGGTCTCGAGCCTGGACGAGTTCCCGGTGAACTTCCGACGCACCGCGCCGCTCGCGCTGCAGGAGAAGCACCGGATCGAGAACCTGCACAAGCTGTTCCCCATCGCCGCCCGCAATCCGTGGCTGATCCGATACCTGCCGTGGCTGATCAAGTGGCGCTTCCTGTACGGCGCGTACCTGGTGCTGTTCATGTTGCACGCGGAGATGCTCGTGTCGGAGCAGGCCGGCATCTACTCGCGCGCGCAGGGCCTGCGCGGGCCGCGGTACTGGACCTGGGTCGACTTCGTCGGCCGCGTCAGCAAGAAGGGCGTCCTGCGCCTGTGGCAGCTCGCGTTCGAGAAGCGCCTGCGTCGCTTCGGCGCGTCCGCGCGCAAGCTGGAGCTCAGCCTGCAGATGGGTGACGAACGCGTCGTCGCGCACATGGACTAGGCGCGCGCATCGGCGCGGCGCGTCACCGGATGCGCCGCACGCGTTCCCCGAACGCGCGCGCCGCCGCGCCGCTCGGGCCGTCGCCGGGCCAGATCAGGCCGAACTCGTGCTTGCGGTCCCAGTCCTTGATCGCGATCACGCGCACGCCGAGGTGCTCGCGCCCGCGCAGCACGATGCGCGGCATCAGCGTGCAGAGGTTCGTCTGGACGACCGTCGCCAGAACGGACTCGACCGTGTCGACCTCGAAGGCGTACCGCGGAAGCACGCGCGACTCGCGGAACGCCGCGTCGGTCAGCTGCCGGATGACGAACGACTCGGGGAGCACGACGAGGCGCTGCTCGCCGACCTGCTCCACCGAGACCGAACGCTTCTTCGCGAACGGCCCGTCCGCGCCCTGCATCAGCAGCAACTCGTCCTCCCACAACGCCTCGTAGGTGAGGTTCGGCGAGGAGCGCGACAGGATGCCGACGCCGACGTCCGCGACGCCGGACTCGACGTCGTGCTCCACGCCGTCGGAGGACCGCTCGATCACGGTGACGGTCAAGCCCGGATGGTCGGCGGCCAGGCCGCCCAACGTGCGCGGCATCAGCGGCACGTTCAGCAGCGGCGCGATCGACACGGACACGTGCCCCGCCGCGCTGTCGTCGCCCTGCTGCACCGACTGGCAGGCGTCGCTCAGCTTGGCCATCACCATCGCGGCGCGCGGCTGGAACACGCGCCCTTCCGGCGACAGCGCCGTCTTCTGGCCGAGCCGGTGGAACAGCTGGGTGCCGAGCGCCCCCTCGAGCTCGCGAATCCGGACGGACACGCTCGGCTGCGTGACGCCGAGGCGCTCGGCGGCGCGGGTGAAGCTGCCTGTCTCGGCCACCGCGAGGAACGCGCGCAGGTGGCGGAGTTCGACCGTCGGGAGTTCCCTCATGTGTCGGAACAGTCTGCCGACTCGCCGCGCGCGATGCGCCGCCCACTCCTCGGATTCGGCGTCCCTCGGGACCTCACGGGTCCATGAAACGGCGACCCCCTGGAGACGAGCCCCGGGGTTACACCTGGCGGTCCGGGCGGTCGGTCGCGGCGCGGCGAGCGCGCTACTCCATCCACTCGTCCTTGATGTCGTAGTTCGCCGACACCGTCTGGACGTCGTCGTTGTCCTCGAGCGCGTCGATCAGGCGCAGGATGCGCTTCGCCTCGGCCTCGTCCTCGACGACGATCGTGTTCTGGGGGACGTGCGAGGTCTCGGCCTGCTCCAGCGTCAGGCCGGCCGCCTCCAGCGCTTCCTTGACCGCGACGAAGTCCGTGGCGCTCGCGTAGATGGTCGCGTACTCGCCGTCCATCTCGAGGTCCTCGGCGCCGGCCTCCAGCACGATCTCCATCAGCTCGTCCTCCGACTTGCCCTCGGTCCCGACCACGAAGATCGAGCGGAAGTCGAACTGGAACGACACCGAGCCCGTCGAGCCGAGGTTGCCGCCGTTCTTGTCGAAGATGTGCTTGATGTCGGGCGCAGTGCGGTTGCGGTTGTCGGTCAGGCAGCTGACCATCACCGCGACGCCGCCGGGCGCGTAGCCCTCGTAGACCAGCTCGTCGAACGTCTTGCCGTCCGCGTCCTCGCCCGTGCCCTTCTTGATCGCCGCCTCGATCTTGTCCTTGGGCATGTTCGCCGCGCGGGCCTTCTCGATCGCGAGGCGCACCTTGGGGTTCGCGTCCGGGTCGCCGCCGCCCTGGCGCGCCGCCGAGATGATCGCGCGGGCCAGCTTCGAGAAGAGCTTGCCGCGCTTGGCGTCCACCGCGTTCTTGCGGTGCTTGATGTTCGCTGCGTGTGAGTGGCCGGCCATGGTCTCTGGTGTCGCGGTCGCGCGCGCGGTCGCGGCGGTGGGTTCGAGCGGGAGGTACGGGCGGAGGGGTCACGGCGATGCGTCCGCCGCGGCGAGTCTCGGTACGAACGCACCGCGGTGGTCTCCGCGCCTCCTTCGGGAGGCGTCGCCGTCCACGGAGGACGACGAGGGAGGCGCCGCGGTGCGCTCCGCCCGGTCCTCGCGCGGGGCGAGGTCCGAGCTTCGTGGATCTTCGGTCTAGCGCTTCGAGAACTGGAAGCCGCGACGCGCGCCGCGACGGCCGTACTTCTTGCGCTCCTTCATGCGGCTGTCCCGCGTCAGGAGGCCGTTCTCGCGCAGCACTTCCTCGAAGGCCGGGTTCACGTTCTTCAGCGCACGCGCGAGGCCCATCAGGACCGCGTCCGCCTGGCCGGTGACGCCGCCGCCGTCGACCTGGCAGAAGATGTCGTAGGTGCCGACCGTCTCGGTCGCGTCCAGCGGCGACTGCGCGCGCTGCTGGCACTGCAGGGTCGGGAAGAACTCGTTCATGTTCTTGCCGTTGACGAGGAAGGCGCCGGCGCCGCTCTTGATGCGGACGCGGGCGATCGCCGACTTGCGGCGACCGAGGCCCCAGGTGTACGGGTTGTTGACGGCCATGGTTCTCTGGCGGGGGTCGTTAGATCGTTTCGACGGTCGTGGGCGACTGGGCGGCGTGCGGGTGATCGGTACCCGGGTACACCTTGAGGTTGGACAGCATGGTCCGACCCAGCTTGTTCTTCGGCAGCATCCGGCGGACGGCAAGCGTGACGATGTCGTTGGGACGACGCTCGCGCACCTCGTCGGTGCTGAGCACCTTGCGGCCGCTCGGGTAGCCGGTGTAGTGCTGGTATTCCTTCGTCTGCCCCTTCGTGCCGCTCATCACCGCGTGGGCCGAGTTGATCACGACGACGTGCGTGCCGCCGTGCTCGCTGGGCGTGTACGTCGGGCGATCCTTGCCCATCAGGCAGGTCGCGATGCGCGCCGCCATGCGACCCAGGTTGTGCTGGGACGCGTCGAAGAGGAGCCAACGGTCCTCGACATCGGAGGCTTTGACGTGGGTGGTCCGCATCGGATCGGTCTCGTCTGGAGGGAGGGCTCGCGTGCGCGTCGGGCGCCGCGGGCGTCGGGAGGCGCGGACGTCCGGAGGGGACGCCCCGCGCCGGCGTGGAGCGGGAAGGGAACAGCGGACGACGACCGATCGCGGGGAGGCCGGGGGGCGCTCTCGGCGACGCGGGCGGGGCGGCGGGAGCGGCCGCGCGCCACGAGGGCGACACGACGCATCCGACGCCGACGGGAGGGGTCCCGACCGTCGAAGGGCGAAGAGCCTAGCGGCGCCCCGCGCGTTCATCAACGGCTTTCGGACGATTCAGGAGGCGCCGGGACGCCGGTCGCGCGCAGCCAGTCGAAGCCCGCGCCCTCCCCCGGCAGCGCGACGAGCACGCGGACGCCTTGCGGCAGCCCGGCGGCCGACCAGCCCGGGGGGCCGCCCGGCGCGGCGGGCGGCGGGAAGGCCTCGCCCGGGCTCCACGCGCCGTGCGCGCTCCAGCGCCCGTCGGCGGTGCGCGTCCACAGCGCGTCGACCGCGACCTCCGGGCGCCCCGTCGCGGGGTCGAGCGGTCCGGACGCGCGCGCGCGCAGGAGGTGCACCGACCCCGCGCTCGGCGCGCCGTCCGCCTCGGCGAACAGCCGCTCCCCCGCCGCGTCCGCCTCGAAGCGCGGCTCCGCGCCCGGCGGCATCAGGAACCAGCCGGTCTCCTCCGCCGCGAGCGGGACGCTCGCGCTCCCCGAGCGCACCTCCAGCCAGCGCCCCGCCGCGAGGTCGCCGTCCAGGCCGACGCGCTCGAGCGCGGCCGGCGCCGGGGCCGGCACCAGCAGCACGAGCGCCGCCGCCGCCGCGCCCGACGCGCCGGCGGCGCGCGGCCGACGGCGCAGCGCGAG
>JAUHYB010000123.1 GCA_030426745.1 bacterium | reverse complement strand
GCCGGCGGAGCCGGCCCGGGTCGTCGCGTCGCCGCCGGTGAAAAAACGAGCCCGGCTCCGTACTTTCCCTCAGCGCGTCAGGTGTGCGTGGTGCTCCTGCAGCGTCGCGACCTTGTAGTCGCCGGCCTTGCGCGCGAAGAGCGCGCTCACGATCGCGGAGATGCCCGCCAGCGTCGTGATGCACGGGATGCCGGCCGTGACCGACGCCGCGCGGATGTCCGAGTCGTCCACGCGCTGCTGCTTGCCGTAGGGCGTGTTCAGCACCAGGTCGATCTCGCGGTTCTTGATCATGTCCACGATGTGCGGGCGGCCCTCGTGGACCTTGTTCACGCGCTGCGCCGGCACGCCGTTCGAGCGCAGCGTGCGGAAGGTGCCGTCCGTCGCGAGGATCTCGTAGCCCATCGCCGCCAGGTTGCGCGCGTCGGGGACGATCTGGCGCTTGTCGGCGTTGCGCACCGACAGGAAGACGCGGCCGCCGGGCGCGGGCAGCTTCAGGCCCGCGGCCTGGTACGCCTTGACGAACGCGAAGCCCAGGTTCGCGTCGATGCCCATGACCTCGCCGGTCGAGCGCATCTCCGGCGACAGCACCAGGTCGACGCCCTGGAACTTGTTGAAGGGGAACACCGGCGCCTTGACGCAGAAGTAGGGCGGCACGACCTCCTCGGTGAACCCGAGTTCCTGCAGCGTCATCCCCGTCATCACCTTCGCGGCCAGCTTCGCCAGCGGCACGCCGATCGCCTTCGACACGAACGGCACGGTGCGCGACGCGCGCGGGTTGACCTCGATGACGAACAGCTTCGAGCTCTTCACCGCGAACTGCACGTTCATCAGGCCGATGACGCCCAGCTCGAGCGCCATCGCCTTCGTCGCCGCGTGGATCTCGTCGATCGTCTCCTGGCCCAGCGTGTGCGGCGGCAGCACGCAGGTCGAGTCGCCCGAGTGCACGCCGGCCTCCTCGATGTGTTCCATCACCGCGCCGATCACGACCGTCTTGCCGTCGCTGATCGCGTCGACGTCGATCTCGATCGCTTCCTCGAGGAACTTGTCGACCAGGATCGGCTTGTCGGGCGACGCCTGCACCGCGTTCGACATGTAGGTGTCGAGCGCGTCGTCGTCGTAGACGATCTCCATCGCGCGCCCGCCCAGCACGTAGCTGGGGCGCACGAGCACCGGATACCCGATGCGGCGCGCGACCTCGAAGGCCTCGGCGACGGTCGTGGCGATGCCGTTCTCCGGCTGGTTCAAGCCGAGCTTGCCCAGCATCTCCTTGAACTGCTCGCGGTCCTCCGCCCGGTCGATCGAGTCGACGGACGTGCCGATCAACGGCGCGCCGGCCTTCGCCAGGCCCGACGCCAGGTTCAGCGGGGTCTGCCCGCCGAACTGGACGATGATGCCCTCGGGCTCGACCTTGCGGACGATGTTCATCACGTCCTCGTGCGTCAGCGGCTCGAAGAACAGGTCGTCCGACGTGTCGTAGTCCGTCGACACCGTCTCCGGGTTCGAGTTGACCATCACGGCCTCGTACCCGATCTCCTGCGCCGCGAACGCCGCGTGCACGCAGCAGTAGTCGAATTCGATGCCCTGGCCGATGCGGTTCGGTCCGCCGCCCAGGATCATGATCTTGCGCGCGTCGGACGGGCG
Organism: bacterium; assembly: GCA_030426745.1. Taxonomy (GTDB): domain Bacteria; phylum Planctomycetota; class UBA1135; order UBA1135; genus JACKHV01. The sequence continues at coordinate 7,633 of JAUHYB010000123.1, read as the reverse complement.
CAGCTCGCACTCCGCCTCCCAGGTCGAGTAGTAGTACGGCGTCGCCGCCTCGAACTCGGCCGCGCAGGTGTCGACCAGCTTGTACGTCGGGTGGATGCCGAAGTCGTCGCGCAGCGCGGCGACGGCGTCGCGGTCGGTGCCGGTCGCCAGCGCGATCTGGCCGTCGGTGTACCCCAGCTCCTTCGCGCGCCGCAGCAGCTCCGCGTCCAGCAGCGCGCCGCCCAGCTCGTTCTCGAAGTCGACCAGCTCGCGGATGTTCTCGAGGAACCAGCGGTCGATGTTCGTCGCCTCGTGGATCTCCTCGGTGCTCCAGCCGGCGCGGTACGCGGTGCGCAGCGCGACGAGCCGCAACTCGTTCGGCACGCGCAGACAACGCGTCAGGCTCTCGCGGTCGGTCAGCAGCACCTCGGCCGGGTCGCGCGGATCGAGCCCGAGCCCGGGGCGCCCCGTCTCCAGCCCGCGCAGCGCCTTCTGCAGCGCTTCCTTGAACGTGCGCCCGATCGACATCGTCTCGCCGACCGACTTCATCTGCGTCGTCAGCGTCGTGTCCGCGCCCTCGAACTTCTCGAAGGCGAAGCGCGGCATCTTCACCACGCAGTAGTCGATCGTCGGCTCGAAGCAGGCCGGCGTCTCGCGCGTGATGTCGTTCTGCAGCTCGTCCAGCGTGTACCCGACGGCCAGCTTCGCCGCGAACTTCGCGATCGGGAACCCCGTGGCCTTCGACGCCAGCGCCGACGAACGCGAGACGCGCGGGTTCATCTCGATCACGACCATGCGCCCGTCCTTCGGGTTGATCGCGAACTGACAGTTCGAGCCGCCGCACTCGACGCCGATCTCGCGCATGATGTCGATCGACGCGTTGCGCAGGTTCTGGTACTCGCGGTCGGTCAGCGTCTGCGACGGCGCGACCGTGATCGAGTCGCCGGTGTGCACGCCCATCGGGTCCAGGTTCTCGATGGAGCAGATGATGACGACGTTGTCCGCCTTGTCGCGCATCACCTCCATCTCGTACTCCTTCCAGCCGAGGAGGCTCTCCTCGACCAGGACCTCGGTGTTCAGCGACGCCGCCAGCCCGCGCGCGACGATGTCCTCGAACTCCTCGACGTTGTAGGCGATGCCGCCGCCGGTGCCGCCCATCGTGAAGCCGGGGCGGATCACGCACGGCAGGCCGATCTCGGCCAGCGCGCGCCGCGCGTCCTCCATCGAGTGCGCGACGCCCGACCGCGCGTTCGCGATCCCGCAGCGCTGCATCGCGGCGCGGAACAGGTCGCGGTCCTCCGCCTTGCGGATCACCTCGGCCGTGGCGCCGATCATCTCGACGCCGTACTCGTCGAGCACGCCCTGGTCGTACAGCGCCAGCGCGGTGTTCAAGCCCGTCTGCCCGCCCAGCGTCGGCAGCACGGCGTCCGGCCGCTCCTTCGCGATGATCTTCGTGACCGCTTCCGGCGTGATGGGCTCGACGTAGGTCGCGTCGGCCATCTCCGGGTCGGTCATGATCGTCGCCGGGTTCGAGTTGACGAGGATGACTCGATAGCCCTCCTCGCGCAGCGCCTTGCACGCTTGCGTACCCGAGTAGTCGAACTCACAGGCCTGGCCGATGACGATCGGCCCGCTGCCGATGATGAGGATGGACTCCAGGTCGGTGCGGCGGGGCATGCGTGGATCGCGTCAGTGGGGGGGCTGGGGCGGCGCGTCGCGCGGGCCGAGAGGGATTCGGACCCGCACAAAATTTCGGCGATTCAATCATGGATGGCCCCCGATGTCGAACCGCGCGCGGGGCTTCCGTCGGGCGGCGGCCCTAGGGCGCCGCCGGGTAGGGCAGCGCGTCGATCGCGAGGCGCTCGCGCAGGCCCGCGACGAGCGCCGCGAGCTCCGGATCGGCCGTTCCCACGCGTTCGTCCAGCACCAGCCGGGCGCCCGTCGCGGCCACGCGGGCGAGCCGCCGCTCCAGGATCACTCGCTCCTCCGCGCGATAGCCCGGCGACAGGCGCGCGACGCCGCCGACGTCGATCGCGCGCAGTCCGTAGCGGCGCTGCGCGAGGTAGCGCCGGTCCCAGGAGGTCGTCAGCAGCACGTCGCCGCGCCGGGCCTCGCGCTGGAGCACGGCGCGCCACGCGGCGTCGGGGTCGCCGGCGCTCCACCAGGCGCTCGCGCCGGCCGCTGCGGCGAGCGCGGCGACGACCAGCGAGAGCGTCGCGGCGCGTCCCGTCCACGCGGGGCGCGCGCCGAGCAGGCGGTACGCGCCGAGTGCCAGCGGCGGCAGCGCGAGCATCGCCGGCAGCGCGACGTCGAGCGGCACGCACAGCGCCGCGACGACCGCGCTCGCGAGCCAGGCGAGGACCCACGCGGGCGCGCGGCCGCTCGCGTTCGGCGCGCCGTCCGCTCCGCCGACTCCGCCGCCGTGTTCGTCCCGCGCGAGCAGCCCGAGCGCCCCGACCCACGACGCGCCGACCGCCGCGAGCGCCACGCCGAGCCGCGCGGGCGCCGGCCCCGCGTCCGCGTCGGACAGGGCGCGCAAGGCGTCGAGCCCCGCGTCGCGGTACGCCCACGGCGCCGCGCCGTCGATCCAGTGCACGCCGGCGATGCCGACCAGCCACGCGAGCGCGCCCAGCACGACGAGCGCGATCCACGCGATCGCCGCGCGCCACCACGACGCGCCGCGCGCCGCGCCCGCGGCGACCGCGGGCAGCGTCCAGACCCACGCCGGCGACAGGCTCGCGGCGGAGAGCCACAGCGCGCCGGCGGCGACCGTCCGCCCGCGCCCGCGACCGGCCCGCGCCAGCACCGCGAAGCACGCGGCGCCGCAGGCCGCGGCCGGCATCTCGGGGCCCGGGTGCCGCCCGGCGATCCACGCGGCGGGGGACGCGAGCGCGAGCAGCGCGGCGATGACGCGCGCGTGCGGCGAGGCCTCGCGCGCCGCGCCCATCCGCCACACGACCCACGCCAGCGCGCCGAACGCGAGGCCGGACAGCAGGTAGGCGGTGCGCTCGGCCGTCAGTCGCGGCAGCGCGTCGACGAGTTGCGCCAGCGGCAGGTAGAGCGCGCGCAGGTCCGCCAGGCCGCCAACGGCCAGCGCGTCGACCAGCGCCGGCCCGGGGCCGTGGAGGCGCTCCGACGGCGATCCCAGCGCCAGCAGGGTCGCGCCGAGTGCCAGCAGCGCGGCCGCCAGCGGCAGGCGCGCGCGCCGACGCCGCTCTCCTTCCTCGACCAGGTCGCGCGTCGCGTGCCGCGGGAAGCCGCCCACCAGTTCGGCCGCGGTGTCGCGGTCGTCGCCGGGCGGCGCGGGCGGCACGGCGCCGGTCACGAAGGTCTCCGCGGCTCGACCGCGCGCACTTCGCCGAGGCGCACGGGGAGGATCCACACCGCGCCCTTCTTGTCGAGGCGCATCGCGTCGGCCAGCTCGCCCTCGGTCAGCGCGGCGCCGGTGCTCTCGCGCAGCTCCTCGAGGCCCGTAGGCAGCTTCAGCCGGCGGCACAGGCTCATCAGGCGGCGCGGCAGGTCGCGGTCCTGCAGCACGCCTTCCTGCGCGGAGCGCAAGCACGCCTGTTGCATGCCGACCGCGACGGCGACGCCGTGCGGCACGCGGCCGAAGCCGGCGGCGCGCTCGATCGCGTGGCCCAGCGTGTGGCCCAGGTTCAGCGCGCGCCGCGGGCCGGCCTCGTGCTCGTCGGACTCGACGACGGACGCCTTCTGGCGCACGCACGCCTCGATCACGTCCAGCAACAGGTCGGGGTCGCGCGCCAGCAGCGCTTCCGCGTTCGCCTCGAGCCGCGCGAAGTCCTCCTCGCCGGCGAGCACCGCGGACTTGATCACCTCACCGAGGCCCGACGCGTAGTCGGCGTCGTCCAGCGTCGCGAGCAGGTCGACGTCGATCCACACGCCCGACGGCTGGTGGAAGGCGCCGGCCAGGTTCTTGCCCGCCGCGAGGTTCACGGCGGTCTTGCCGCCCACCGACGAGTCGACCTGCGCGAGCAGGGTCGTCGGGCACTGCAGCACATCGATGCCGCGCATGTAGAGCGCCGCCGCGAGGCCGCCCAGGTCGCCGACCACGCCGCCGCCGAAGGCGACGAGGCACGACTTGCGATCCAGGCGCGCCTCGGCGAGCGCGTCGAGTACGGTCTCGAGCCGCGCGAAGCTCTTCGACGACTCGCCGGCGGGGACGATGACGACGGGCGCGTCGCCGGCGCCGAAGCGCTCGCCGTGCAGGGCCCACACGCGCTCGTCGGTCAGGACGGCGAAGCGCGAACGTCGGCGCGCGGCCGCGAGGCTCTCCCCCGCGATCCCGCGCCCCAGGCGCAACTCGTACGGCCGCTGCGTGCGGACCTCGACGCGGCGCGTGCTCACGCTCCGGCGGCGCCCGCGCTGCCCTGACGGCGGCGGCGTTCTTGCTTGCGGCGCACCAGCTCGCGGTGCAATCGCTCGGACTGCTTGCGGTCGCGGATCACGAGCCAGGGGATCAACACGATCAGGAGGATCGTCAGCCCGCCGACGAACCAGAAGATCGTCTCGACGTTCTCGTTCTTCTCGGGGTGGAAGACCTCGAGCGACTGCATGACGAACAGCGGCGCCAGGCGGCGTTCCTTGCGCGACGGCTCGTACGCCATCAGCTTCACGAAGAAGCCGCGGCCGACGAGCAGCTGGTCGCTGCCGCGCTTGGCGAGGTCCTCGCGCGCGCCCGGCATGACGTAGGTCATCACCGAGCCCTCGCGCGTCCACAGGATGCTGCCGATCCAGCCGGTCGTGACCGTCTCGACGCGCGCGGGGTTCTCGCCCGCGTTCTGCGTGCGCGTCCCCATGTTCTTGCTGATCGGCAGCACGAAGGGCGCGCCGCGCGCGAGTTGCGCGTTCGCCGGCTCCATCAGCCATTCGAAGGTCGGGCCGTCGAGCGTGCGCACGCCGAAGGGGTTCTCCCACTCGGCGGGGTCGACGCCCTCCGGCGCCTCCCACTCGATCTCGTCGCCCCAGCCCTGCGCGATGCGGTCCATGAACAGCCACTTGACGATGTAGGCCTCGTCGAGCGTGTCGTTCTCGCCGGCGAGCTCGTCGTCCTTCACGGCCGCGAGCAGGCTGCCCAGCATCTCGTCGTCGAAGCCGTCCAGGCGCGGGAACGACTTGTCGACGCGCGAACCGACGACCAGCGGCGTGTCGACCCACGCGCCCGTCTCGTCGGCGCGGCGATAGACGGCCAGGAACAGCGCGTCGATCTTCGCGTACTGCATCGCCGGGTCGACGACGTCGAACAGGCTGCGGTCGAAGCTGGACGTCATGAACGTCACGGGCGTGCCGTTCTCGGTCTCCAGCGTCCCGTACCACGCGGCGCGGTCGCCGACCGGGCGCTCCTCGTAGGTGACCAGGCGCCCGCGCATCGTCAGCGGGCGCGCGCGGTTCGCGGCGGGGTCGGCCAGGATCTCGTCCCACAGCGACGGGACCAGGCGCTCGGGCTCCAGGCCGCGCCACTGGCCCGGGCCGTAACCCGCGACGTGGTCCAGCATCTTCGCGACCGGGCCCTGGTCGATCAGCACGCGCTGCTCGTTCGTCGCGTCGTGGACCTCGCCCTCGATCGTCGCGGGGTCGAAGCGGCGCACGGCGATGACCGGCGCGTCCGGTTCCTGGTCCGGCACGCGCGCCTCCATCTCCTCGGTCGAGCGCTGCTCGTACTCGGACTTCTTCAGCACCGAGGCGGCGAACGCGATCGTGACGCCGACGAGCAGCACGCCCATGAAGATCAGGCGGTTGCGGTCGCTCTTCGTCAGCATCTTCTGCGACTCGGGCTGCACGCCGAAGAGCGGCTTCTTGGGATCGGGCTTGTGCTTCATGGAGTTCGTCCTCGGGCGTCAGCGGGCGGCGTGCTGCATGCCGGTGCGCGCGGCGCGCATGGCGGCGGCGGCGACCAGGCCGCGGAACAGGCCGTCGTGGGGGCTGCCCTCGTAGGACAGCTCGGGGTGCCACTGCACCCCGACGGCGAAGGGGTGGTCGCGCCGCTCGATGGCCTCGATCAGCCCCTCGCCGTCGCGGGCGGCGACGGACCAGTCGGGGCCGGTTCCGGAGAGGGCCTGGTGATGGCGGGAGACCACGGGCAGCTCCTCTACACGCAGGAGGCCGGCCAGTTTCGATCCGGGCTCGACGCGGACCGGGTGTTCCACGCTGCCGCCGTGTTCCTGGCAGCCGGGGACGTCCTCGGGCAGGTGCTGGTGCATCGCGGCGCCCTCGGCCAGGCCCAGGAGCTGCATGCCGTAGCAGATGCCGAGCACCGGCATCCCGACCTCGACCGCACGTCGCGCCAGGACGAAGTCCCAGTCCTGCTTCTCGGCCGGCGTCTTCGTCGCCGTCGGGTGCGTCGGCCCCGCGCCGATGCGGTCCATGTCGAAGTCGTCGCCGCCGGTCAACAGCAGGCCGTCCAGCCGGTCCAGCGTGCGCGCGACGTCGCCGGGCCCGCCGACGGGCGGCAACACCAGCGGGATGCCGCCGGCCTTGAGCACCGAGTCGGCGTAGCGCGTCGCCAGCTCCAAGCAAGGCTTGCCGCGGTCGACCAGCAGTCCGTTGATCCCGATCAGCGGGGCGGGGTTCGTGTCCATCGCCGCCATTCTAGCGAGGGGCGCGCGGAAAGCCCGTTCCGCGCGAATGCGGGGCGCCCGCGATCGCTAGGATTCGCCGCCATGGAGCAGTACCTCCTCGACTTCGTGCTCCTCGCCGGCGGCTTCACGCTGCTGGCGAAGGGCGCCGACTGGCTCGTGGGCGGCAGCGCGCGCCTCGCGCGGATGTGGGGCGTCAGCGCCCTGCTCGTCGGCCTGACGGTCGTCGCGTGGGGCACCTCGGCCCCCGAGGTGGTCGTGTCGACGCTGGCGTCCGTCGAGGGCAAGCCCGGCATCGCCATGGGCAACGTGCTGGGCAGCAACGTCGCGAACATCGGCCTGGTGCTGGGCGCGTGCGCGCTCGTGTTGCCGCGCGTGCTCGAGTCGGCGCCCGCGATCCGCGAGTCGTTCTGGCTCATGGCGTCGCTCGGCCTCCTGTGGTGGACGGTCAGCGACCTCGCGATCGACCGCACCGACGGCGTGCTGCTGCTGCTGGGCTTCGTCGCCTACAACCTGCAGCTGGTCTTCACGGCCAAGCGCGGCGTGCGCGAGGAGGAGCCCGCCGAGGGCGACTCCAAGCACCCCTGGCGCGACGTGATCATCGGCAGCGTCGCGGTCGCCGTCGGCGCGAAGCTCGTCGTCATGGGCGCGGAGAGCGTCGCCGACTCCTTCGGCGTCTCCGACCGCGTCATCGGCCTGACCGTCGTCGCCGTCGGCACCTCGCTGCCCGAGCTCGCCGCCGGCCTAGGCGCCGCGCTCAAGGGCGAGAGCGAGGTCAGCCTGGGCAACGTCGTCGGCTCGAACGTCTTCAATGTGCTCGCGGTGATCGGCATCGCCGCGCTGGTCGCGCCCTTCGACCCGTCGATCCCCGGCCTGGAGGACGAGCTGCGCCACGCGCGCGACGTCGACTTCCTCGTCGTCGCCGGATTCCACGTCGGCGCCATCCTGCTGCCGCGCCTCGGCGGCGCGCGCTTCGGCCGCTGGAAGGGCCTCGCCTTCCTCGCGGTCTGGGTCTGGTACGCCTGGCAGAGCTTCTGACGCCCCGCGCTCAGTCCAGCCAG
>JAUHYB010000122.1 GCA_030426745.1 bacterium | reverse complement strand
TCGAACCCCGCGTGCGCTTCGCCGGCGAGCCCGGCGAACAGGCGACGATGTTCCTGCGCGACCCCGCGGGCAACGCGCTCGAGTTCAAGGCGTTCCGCGACCCGGGGCAGCTGTTCGCGCGCGGGACAATCAGTTACGGCACGGTACTCCCGCGCAGCGCCGCCTTGCGGATCTTGCCCGAGCCCGTCTTCGGCAGCTCGTCCAGGACGCGCCACGCGCGCGGGCACTTGTAGGCGGCCAGGCGCTCGCGGCAGTGCACGCCCAGCGCGTCGAGGTCGATCGCGCGGTCCCGGGCCGCCACCACGGCGGCGGTGACGACCTCGCCCCAGGTGTCGTCGGGCGTCGCGTAGACCGCCGCCTCGAACACGTCGGGGTGCTCGGCGAGCGCCGCCTCGACCTCCGTCGAGTAGACCGTCTCGCCGCCGGTCAGGATCACGTCCTTCGCGCGGTCCACGATGTCCAGGTATCCCTCGGCGTCGATCGTCGCCAGGTCGCCGGTCCGGAACCAGCCGTCCGCGGTGAACGCCGCCGCGGTCTCGTCCGGCCGCTGCCAGTACCCGCGCGTGACCGTCTCGCCGCGGGCCTGGATCTCGCCGATGCTCGCGCCGTCGCGCGGCACCGCGTTCCCCTCGTCGTCGACGACGCGCAGCTCGACCGCGGCGAACGCGCGGCCCGTCTTCGCGCGGTAGCGGAACTGCTCGTCCGCCGGCAACGACTCGAGGTGCGGGTGCAGCAGGCTCAGCGTCAGGTACGGCGAGGTCTCCGTCAGCCCGTACGTCTGCACGTACTCGCAGCCGAACCGCTCCATCACGCGCCGCACCAACGCCGGCGCGATCGGCGCGCCGCCGGACAACACGCGGCGCATCGACGCGAAGCGCGCCGGCGCCGCCTCGGGGTGGTGCACGACGAAGTTCAGCATCGTCGGCACCAGGTTCGTCAGCGTCACGCCCTGGCGCTCGATCACGTCGATCGCCGCGCCGGCCTCGAAGCGCGGCAACATCACGTGCCGCCCGCCCGCGATCGTCACCGCGATCGTCGCCCAGGCGTCGGCCAGGTGGAACATCGGCGCGAAGTGACCCCAGCGGTCGTCCGCGCCGATGCCCAGCTCCCGCACGGCGGCCTCGGCGTGCCGCAGCACGTTGCGACCGCTCAACATCGCGCCCTTCGGCCGGCCGGTCGTGCCGCTGGTGTAGTAGAGGTGCGCGAGGTCGTCGAGGTCGGCGGGCGCCGCGTCGAACGCGCCGGGGTCGACGAAGTCCACCTGCCACCCGCCGGCGCCGACCAGCACGAACTCCGGCGTCGCCGCGGCCAGCCGCGCCGCGGCGTCGGCCGCGCCGAGCAGCTCCTCGTGCACGACCAGCAGGCGCGGGTCGCAGTCGTCCGCGATCGTCGCCAGCTCGCGCGGCGCCAGGCGCGTGTTCCACGGCACCAGCACCGCGCCGAGCCCCGCCAGCGCGAACGTCAGCTCCAGGACCTCGAGGCCGTTGGGCAGCAGGCAGGCGACGCGGTCACCGGGCGCGACGCCGCGCTCGCGGAGGCCGCGCGCCAGCGCGTCCACCGACGCGCCGAGCGCCGCGTAGGTGACGACGCGGTCACCGTCGACGACGGCGATCCGCTCGGCGAAGCGCGCGCGCGCGTTCGTCAGCACCGGCCACAAGCCCTCGCGCATCACTCGCCGTCGCCGCCCTCGCCGCGCAGCTCCCGCACCCGCGCCTCGTACTGCGCGAGGTACTCCGCGCCCCACGACGGGAAGTCGGTGCGTCGCAGCTCCTCGATCGCCCGCTCGATGGCGTCCGCGCCGTCCAGCGGCCGGCCTTCCAGCGCGTCGAGCTCACCCAGCTCCCGCCGGCTCTGCGCGACCCACTCGAGCATCGACGCGTCGCCGTCGTCCAGCGCGGCCGCGGCCGCGGCGTGCACCGCTTCCTGGATGCTGCGCGCCTCCGCGAGCTCGCCGTTCTTGCGCAGCGCGAAGCCGACCGAGTAGTCGGAGATCAGCGCCGACGTCGGGTGGCCGCCGCGCGCGTGGAAGGCGGTCTGCGCGCGTCGCAGGGCGTCCAGCGCCTCGGCGTCGCGGCCCTGGTCGATGTAGTCCCAGCCCAGGTTGTTCCACAGCGGCCCGAGCCAACCGGACTCGCCGGCGGCCTCGGCGGCGGCGATGCCCTTCTTCGCCCACTCCTCGCGCGTCGCGGCGTCGGCGGCGATCGCGACGTGGTGCGCGGCGTCGACGGCGTCCGCGTGCAGGCCGCGCGCCATCGCGTAGTCGTAGCAGGCCACGAACAGCGCGGTCGCCTCGTCGGCGCGGCCCTCCTCGCGTAGGTAGATCCCGCGCACGACCAGCGCGCGGGCCCAGGCCTCCGGCATCGTCTCGTCGGCGAGCGCCTCGGCGCGCTCGAGCCACGGCGCGCCGCCCGCGGGATCGCGCCGGATGCTGTACACGCGCGCGACGCGGGCGCAGGCCAGCGCCTCGACGTCCGTCGCGCCCAGCTCTCGCGCGCGCTCGGCGACCTGCTCGTAGGCCGCGCGCGCGTCGTCGTAGGCGCGCGTACGGAACAGGTCGCGGGCCGCGTCGAGCGACGCCTGCAGGGCCTCGCGCTCCTCGGGCGTCGGCGCTCGTTCGTCCGCGCGCCCGGCGTCGCCCGTCGCGCCGCACGCGCACAAGGTCAGCGTCGCCACCAGACAGATCGTGACCGCGTGCATCATGGCGTCTCCTCCGTCTCCAGCACCTCGGCGGCGCGCTCGCGCGCCCTGGTCCAGCGCTCGGGGTCGGTCAGGTCGAGCCGCGCCAGGCGCAGGTCCTCCAGCGCTTCCGACATCCGCTCGCGGCCGCGCTCGTCCTCGCCGTCCAGGAGGTCGAGCTCGGCGAGCTCCCACAGCGTCTTGCCGACCCACAGCATGCTCTCGCGGCTGCGCAGGTCCTGCAGCTTCGCCTGCGCCTGCCGGTGCGCGGCCGTCATCGCGCGCCGCGCGTCCTCCGGGCGACCCGCCTTGCGCAACGCGACGCCGTAGGCGTAGTCGGTGATCATCAGCGACTCGTCGTCCCCGCGCGGCGCGATCGTGCTGCGCGCCGCCTCCAGCGCGCTCACCGCGCCGTCGTAGTCCTCGGCGTCCATGTAGAGCGCCGCGAGGTTCGAGTACAGCGGGCCGAGCCAGCCGGCGAGCTGCGCGTCGGTCGCCAGCTCGATGCCGGCGCGCGTCCACTCGATGCGGTGCTCGCGGTCGCCGGCGCTGGCCAGCAGGAAGGCCGCCTGCAGCGCGCGGTCGTGCAGGCGCTGCGACTCGGCGTACTCGTACGCCTGGCGGAACAGCGACCGCGCTTCTTCCGCGCGCCCCTCCTCGCGGGCGAAGACGCCGCGCGCGATCAGCGCGCGCGACCAGCCCAGCGGATCCTCCGGCCGCGCGAGCTCGACGGCGCGGTCCAGCCACGCGTGCCCCGCCGCCGGGTCGCCGCGGAGCGCCATCATGCGGCCCGCTTGCGCGAGCGCCTCGACCTGCGTGGAGACGTCGCCCTCGCGCTGGGCCATCGCGGCGGCGGCGGCGTACATCTGCTGCGCGTCCTCGAGCTCGGCCGACGCGAAGGCGGCGTCCGCCTGCGCCAGCAGGACGGCGGACTCGCCGGCGTCCTCGCGCTCGTGCGCGAACTGCGGCGGGCGCTCCGCCGCGCCGCCCGTCGACCCGCAGCCGGCGATCGTCGACAGCGCCAGCGCCCCGGCGACGAACGCTCCCGCGACGAGCGCCGCGCCGCCGCGCGCTCTCACTCCTGGTTCTCCCGCAGCTTCGCGAGCACCGACAGGTCCTCGATCGTGCTCATGTCGCCCGTCGTCTCGCGGCCCTCGGCCACGTCGCGCAGCAGGCGGCGCATGATCTTGCCCGAGCGCGTCTTGGGCAGCGCGTTCGTGAAGCGGATCTCCGCGGGGCGCGCGAGCTTGCCGATCTCCTCGGCGACGTGCTCCATCAGCGCGGCGCGCAGCCCGTCGTCGACCGTGACGCTGGCGTCCGGCGTGACGAAGGCGCAGATCGCCTGGCCCGTGACCTCGTCCGCGCGCCCGACGACGGCGGCCTCGCACACGTGTTCGTGGCTGACCAGCGCCGACTCGACCTCCATCGTCGACAGGCGGTGGCCGGACACGTTGATCACGTCGTCGACCCTGCCCATGATCCAGAAGTAGCCGTCCTCGTCGCGCCGCGCGCCGTCGCCGGCGAAGTAGTAGTCGCCGAACTTCGCCCAGTAGGTCTCGCGGTAGCGGTCCATGTCGCCCCACAGGCCGCGCAACATCGACGGCCAGGGCTTGCGGATCACCAGCAGGCCGCCGTGGTTCGGCGGCAGCTCGTTGCCGTCCTCGTCGACGATCGCCGCGTCGACGCCCATCAACGGGCGCGTCGCCGAACCCGGCTTGGTGGCCGTCACGCCCGGCAGCGGCGTGATCATGATCCCGCCGGTCTCGGTCTGCCACCAGGTGTCGACGATCGGGCAGCGCTCGCCGCCGACGACGCGGTGGTACCACATCCACGCCTCGGGGTTGATCGGCTCGCCGACCGTGCCCAGGAGGCGCAGCTTGGACAGGTCGTGCTTCTTCACGTGCTCGTCGCCCAGGCGCACGAAGGTGCGGATGGCGGTCGGCGCGGTGTAGAAGACGGTCACGCCGTGCTTCTCGCACAGCTCCCAGAAGCGCCCGGCGTGCGGCGTGGTCGGCGCGCCCTCGTACATCAACACCGTGGCGCCGTTCGCGAGCGGCCCGTAGACGATGTAGCTGTGCCCCGTGATCCAGCCGACGTCGGCGGTGCACCAGTAGACGTCGTCCTCGCGCAGGTCGAAGACGTACTTCGTCGAGTGGTACGCGCCGACCATGTACCCGGCGGTCGTGTGCAGGATGCCCTTCGGCTTCCCCGTCGAGCCGGAGGTGTACAGGATGAAGAGCGGGTCCTCGGAGTCCATCGGCTCCGGCGGACAGTCGGCGGGCTGGTCGGCGACCAGGTCGTGGTACCAGACGTCGCGCCGACCGTCCCACTCGACGTCGTTGGCGCCGCGCTTCACGACCACGACGGTGTGCACGCTGTCGATGCCTTCGATGCTCTCGTCGACCTCCTGCTTCAGCGGCAGGATCTTGCCGCGCCGCCACCCGCCGTCGCAGGTGATCGCCGCGGTGCAGCCGCCGTCCTCGATGCGCTCGCGCAGCGCCCGGGCCGAGAAGCCGCCGAAGACGACCGAGTGGATCGCGCCGATGCGCGCGCAGGCCAGGACGGCCATCGCCAGCTCCGGGATCATCGGCATGTAGATGACGACCCGGTCGCCCTTCTTCACGCCGCGCGCCTTCAGGCCGTTCGCGAAGCGCGAGACGTCCGCGTGCAGCTCGCGGTACGAGATCTCGCGCACGTCGCCGGGTTCGCCCTCCCACAGGATCGCGGTCTTGTCGCCGCGCTCCGCCAGGTGACGGTCCAGGCACCAGGCCGAGGCGTTCAGCTTCCCCCCGATGAACCACTTCGCGACGGGCTTCTCGGACCAGTCCAGGACCTGCGTCCAGGGTTCCATCCACGGCAGCTCGCCGGCCACGCCGGACCAGTAGGCGTCCGGGTCGTCGATCGACTGCCGGTAGAGGCGCTGGTACTCCGCCTCGTCGGACAGGCGTGCGGCGGCGGCGAAGTCGGCGGACGGGGGGAAGCGGCGGTCCTCGTGCAGGACGCTCTCGATCTCGTTCATGGATTTCCTCCGGCGCACAGTCTAGGTACCGCCGCGCGGCGGTACAAAGCCGCCTTCATCCCCCCCCGATGACGTCCCGGCGAGCTCGCCGACGGAGACCAGGACCATGACCGAGAAGCAGACCAAGGGTTACGTGCACGGGTTCACGCCCGAGGAACAGGACCGCCTCTATCGACAGGCCCGGTTCGCGGAGCACCGCGTACACGACCGCCTGCCCTTCTGGCGCTCGCGGAACCTGCTGGAGGTCGGCTGCGGGGTCGGCGCGCAGACCGAGATCCTGCTGCGCTACTTCCCCGAGCTGCACATCACCGGCATCGACCCGTCGGAGCCGAACCTCGAGATCGCGCGCAACCGCCTGGCCGGCGTGCCGTGGGCGGACGGGCGCTTCACGCTGAAGCTCGCCGACGGCGCGCGCTTGCCGGACGCGACGGACACCTACGACTCGGCGTTCCTGTGCTGGGTGCTCGAGCACGTCGCCGAACCCGCGCTCGTGCTGTCGGAGGTGCGCCGCGTGTTGCGCGCCGGATCGCCGGTCGTGTGCAGCGAGGTGCAGAACGCGTCGTTCTTCCTCGAGCCGTACAGCCCGAACACGCTCGCGTACTTCGCGGCCTTCAACGACCACCAGCTCGAGCTGGGCGGCGACCCCTTCGTCGGCGCGAAGCTCGGCAACCTCCTGCAGCGCGTCGGCTTCACCGACATCCATACCGAGGTGAAGACGATCCATCTGGACAACCGCACGCCCGGCGAGCGCGCGGAGTTCCTCGACTACTGGACCGAGCTCCTGCTGTCCGGCGCCCCGGGCCTGCTCGAGGCCGGCAAGGTCTCCGAGGAGGTCGTCGAGGGCATGAAGAAGGAGCTGAAGCGCGTGGGCCACGACCCCGACGCGGTGTTCTTCTTCTCGTTCGTCCAGGCTCGGGCGAGGGTCGGCTGAACGGCGCCGATGGCTTCGATTCCCGGCGAGACGTCGACGGGTCACGGCAGGAGGGCGGTGCCGGGCCGCCCTCCTGCGCTGCCGCGACGGTTCCGCTTCGGGCTCCGTCCCGCCGCACCGGCCGCGCGTCTCGAATCGAGGCGCGCGGCCGTTCGCGGACTCGTGGACAGATTCGCGGACCCCGCATAGATTCGCATCGCGCTCCCCGGCGCCGCATCCCCCACGAGTTCCGCCTCGTCGGTCGGCCGGACGCTCTTTCCCGTCGTACGGCCCCTCCCAGCACTGCACCACGCCATGATCCACCACCGCTCGCGCGGCGCGTCCCGCATCGCGTCGCTCCTCGCCGTCCTCGCGCTCTCCACCGCACCCGCGCAGGCCGGCACCGGCCCCGTCTCCGACGACTTCGACCGCGTCAACCTCGACCAGTCGCTCTGGACCCCGACCAATCCGCTCGGCGTCGGACAGATCGCGATGGTCGGCGCCGGCACGGCCGACGCGCACGTCGCGCTCACGCTGCCCGCGGGCACCGCGCACGACGCGTGGGGCACCGGCGGGCTGCGCATCATGCAGCCGGCGGACGACACCGACTTCGAGGTCGAGGTCAAGTTCAACTACGAGCCGAGCGGCGGCTTCAACGACCAGGGCGTCGTCGTCGAGCAGGACGCGTCGAACTGGCTGCGCTTCGACGTCTACCACGACGGCTCGAACCTCAAGGCGTTCATCGGCCGCACGGTCGGCGGCTCGAACTCGAGCGTGCAGAACGCGACGATCGCCGTCGGCACCGCGAACTACATGCGCGTGCGCCGCACGGGCAACCTGTTCGAGATGGACCTCTCGAACGACGGATCCACGTGGACGCCCTCCGGCAACGTGACGCTGGCGCTGACCGTCAACGCGACGGGCGTCTTCGCGGCGAACCCGGTGGACGCGCTCGCCTGGACCTCCGAGGTCGACTACTTCTTCCACACGGCCACCCCGATCGTCCCCGAGGACGGCGCCGCGCCGCCGGACGTCGACTCGCCGTACGTGCACGGCGTGCAGGACACGCTGGGCGGCACCGAGTTCACCGTCGACTTCTTCACCGACGAACCGACGACGGGCACGGTGGAGTACGGCGAGACGCTCGCGTACGAGCTCGGCTCCGTCTCGGACGGCGGCGGGCTCTACGCGCACTCGATCCCGGTCACGGGGCTCACGACCGGCGTCACCTACCACTACCGCGTCGTCGCCGACGACGGCGTGAACCCGACCACGGTCACGGGCGACTTCCAGGTCACGCTCGACTCCGACGGCCCCGACATCGACGTCTGGTACGGCCTCGACCAGGACTTCGGCGCCATCGGGCTCTCGCAGCCGTGGGTCAACGTGCTGGGCAACGTCAGCGACCCCGACGGCGTCCACGCGCTGTGGTACACGCTGAACGGCGGCACGCCCGTTCCGATGGGCATCGGCCCCGACGGCCGCCGCCTGGTCAACGCCGGCGACTTCAACGTCGACCTGGCGACGGCGGACCTGAACGCGGGCCCGAACACGGTCGTGATCACGGCCGAGGACGAGGCCAGCAACCTCTCGGTCAGCACCGTGACCGTGAACTACACGCCGAACTCGCCCTTCCCGCTGCCGAACGCGATCGACTGGGACCTGGCGTCCGAGATCGAGGACGTCGCGCAGGTGATCGACGGCAAGTGGTCCCTGGAGGGCATCGGCGTGCGCACCACCGAGCCGGGCTACGACCGCTTGATGGGCGTCGGGCAGCGCACGTGGGACGACTACGAGGTCCTCGTGCCGATCTACATGAACGACCTGTCCAGCGGCAGCGGCGGCGTCGGCGTGCTGATGCGCTGGGACGGTCACACCGACTACCCCGTCGCCGGCACGCAGCCGAAGTCCGGCTACCTGCCGCTCGGGTGCATCGGGTGGTACCGCCCCGGCCGCGTCGAGCTGTGGGGCAACGACGGCACGATCCTGGACACGCACTCGACGACGATGCTCGCGGGCCACACCTACTGGTTCCGCATGCGCGTCACGACGAACGTCGGGCTGGGCGGCCTGTACCAGCTGCGCGTGTGGGAGGACGGATCGCCCGAACCCGCCGGCTGGGACGTCGAGGGGCAGGAGACGCTCGCCGACCCGCAGATCGGCTCGCCGGTGCTGATCTCGCACCAGTACGACGCCACCTTCGGCGACGTCTCGATCGTCCCGGTCGTCGGCCCGCCGAACGTTCCGCCGGTGACGATGGACGACACGGTCTACGTCGTGCCCGCGGGCGCGATCGCGGTCGACGTCCTGTCGAACGACAGCGACTCCGACGGCGTGATCCTGCCGGAGACGCTGGCCGTCACGCTGTCGCCGACCCACGGCGCCCTGGCGGTGAACCCGACGACCGGCGTGGTGACCTACACCCACGACGGATCGCCCACGACGATGGACGAGTTCCGCTACACCGTCGAGGACAACGACGGCGACCTGTCGAACGAGGCGGTCGTCTCCGTCACCATCACGCCCACGCCGCCCTCGCCGTTCTTCTCGGACGACTTCAACTGCGGCTTCGACGACGGCCTGTGGGACTTCGTGAACCCGCTCGCGGACGGCACCTACGCCTACGTCGGCACCGGCAGCGGCGACGCGCACCTGGCGCTCTCGCTGCCCGGCGGCACGGCCCACAACGC
>JAUHYB010000610.1 GCA_030426745.1 bacterium | reverse complement strand
TCGTGCACCCGCCGGTCTGGCGCGCCGTCGCGAAGGTGACGGTGCCGATCGTGCTCGCGGCCGCGCTGCTGGGCGGCTGGCTGTGGTCGACGCGCGACGTCGTCGTGCCGACGGCCAGCGTCGTGACGGAGCGCGGCGAGGACTTGGCGGCGGAAGCGCTGTACCTGGGCCCCGGGCGCACGAGCGCCGCGCTGCGGCTGCGCGCGCCCGACGGCGTCGTGCCCGAGGACCAGGCGGGGACGTGGGCGGTGCGCCGCGTCGCGGACGGCTTGCCCGCGTCCGCGTGGACCGCGACGTGGTCGGCGCCCGGCGTCGTCTCGCTGCGGACGACGGAGCAGGTCGCGGGCCGCGTCGCCGAGGAGGTCGAGCTCGTGCTCGGCGGCGACGAGCTGCGCACGCGCCCGGTGCGCGTCGTCTGGGTCGGCCCCGAGTCGTGGTCGGTAGACGCCGTGCGCGTCGGCGGCACGGGCGCGCGGATGCTGGGCGCGGTCGGCGTGGACCCGGCGGGCCTGTCGCTGGACGTGCACGTCGCGGGAGAGGCGCGGGACGACCTGGCGGCGGTCGAGTTCGTGCGCGCGGACGGCGAGCCGCTGTCCCTGTCGGCCGTCTCCGCCCGCGACGGCCGCGCGCGGTTCCGGCTGGCGCTGGACGACGCGGCGCTCGCGCCCGGCGAACACCGCGTGCACCTCGTCGCGCGCGACCGCGCCGGCGGCGAGCGCGCGGAGGAGCTGACGCTCACGATCGCGCCCGGCGCGCCCCGCGCGAACTCGCTGGCGCTGGTCGACCGCGTCGGCGCGGCGGCGAAGGACCGCGCGCCGCTGAACCGCATCCTGGGGTCCTGGTCGGTCACGCCGCGCACGAACCCCGGCCTGGCGCTCGAGCTGGAACGCCCCGCGGACGTGCGCTGGGCGGTGTTCGTCGAGGGCGAGTCCGCGGCCGCGCTCGACGGACGCAGCAACGGGTCGCGCGTCGTCGACGCGCCGCTGGACGGGCTGGCGGACCTCGCGGGCGGCGCGCCGTACCGCGGCCGCGTCGAGCTGGTGGTCGACGAGTCGGCGTACGTGTTGCACGCGCCCGACAGCGGCCGCGCGGAGCTGCGCCGGACGATCCCGTTCAGCTTCGAGGACGACCTGCCCCGCGTGCGCCTCGCGTGGCGCGGCGAGGGCGACGCCCGCGCGCTCGGCGCGGACGGCGCGCTGTTCACGAACGCCGCGCGGGCCGCCGTCGTCGTGACGCGCGAGGAACCCGTGCCGATGCGCGTCGAGCTCGCGTGGTGGCCGGAAGGCGCGCCGCAGGACGAGCGCGTCGTCGCGTCGGACGACCTGTACAACGCGCAGGTCCAGCAGGTGGAGCTGCCCGTCGCGCTCGACGCCGACGGCGCGTGGACGCTGGCCGTCCGCACCTACCGCTACGACCCGCAAGCCGACGGCGTCGGCGAGCGCGCGGACGTGGAGGAGCGCTACGCCGTGGTGCTCGACCGCAGCGCGCCGGTCGCGCGGCTGGTCGGCTTCGCGGAGGGATCCGTGATCGGCGCCGCGCACGCCGGCGGCGACGTGGTCGTGCAGCTCGACGGCGCGGGCGACCCCGGGTCGGACGCGGCGGCGGACCTCGTGTGGGGCGTCGCGCCCGCGGCGGGGGACGCGCGGCCGGTCCTGAGCGGTCGCCTCGAGGCGGCGGGCGGCTCGGAGGTCGCGCTCGACGACTTCCACACCGGCGCGGCTGGCCTGGCCGACGGCGCGTACGGACGGTGGCACAGGGACGCGGCGTCGGGTCGCTGGCGGCTGCGCGCCCTCGTGCGCGATCCGAACGGCGTCGACGACGTGCGCTGCGAGCTGGTGGGCGGCGGCCTCACGATCCCGGTCGCGCTCGAGCGCGAAGCCGGCGGCGCGGCGACCGAGCACGCGATGGTCGCGGCGC
>JAUHYB010000609.1 GCA_030426745.1 bacterium | reverse complement strand
CGCTGGAACGAGGGCGGCGAGCTCGTGCGCGAGCGCGGCTACGACCGCGGCCTGGAGCACGGCGAGTGGCGCGCGTTCTACGAGGACGGCGCGCTGCGCCAGCGCGCGACCTACCAGCACGGCGTGCAGGAGGGTCCGCTGACCGCCTACGCGCCCGACGGGACGCCGCAGTGGGAGTTCGTCTACTCCGGCGGCGAGCAGGTCGGCCGGCGCACGTTCTGGTTCGAGAGCGGCCAGAAGCGCTCGGAGGGCATCTACGCGAACGGCAAGCCGGTCGGCGTGCACAAGACCTGGCACGAGGGCGGCCAGCTCGCCAGCCAGGGGCGCTACCGCGAGGGGATGCGCGTCGGGTCCTGGCACTTCTGGGACGCGCAGGGCCGGCCGATCGCCGACCCCGACGGCGACGTCGCGCGGCGCTGAGTCGCGCTCGTTCCCTGGTGCCGCGCGTCCCGCGGGGTTCTATCCTGCTTCGAGCGCGGCGGCCGGATCCTCGGGCGTCCCGAGGGTCGACGACCGCGATCCCGCGCGCCGCCGCGACTCGCCCGGTCCGGCGGCGCCGCTGCACCGGAGGTCCCTCGTGACGCGACACCGCTCCCGCTCCGCCTTTCCGTTCGCCGCGAGCGCGCTGGTCGCCGCCGCGACGACCTCGTGCGCCTCGAACACGGGCCGCACCGCGGGCTTCGCCCCGGCCTCCGTGTTGCCCGACCTGAGCGGCATGGTCGCGCTCGAGGACGGCCGCTTCCTCGCCGTGCACGACGCGAAGGCCGAGGACGAGCCGCACCGACCGCGCGTCAGCCTGCTGCGCGTTCCGACCGACCTGGACGGCGTGCTGTGGATGGAGCTGGACGTCGACTGGGGCGGGCGCCCCAGCAACGACCTCGAGAGCGCCGCGTCGATCCCGGGCACCGACGACGTGCTGCTGGTCGAGAGCGGGGACAACGGCAGCCCCGGGCCGCGCATCTTCCGCGCGCGGCTCGACGGCACGCGCCTCGCGATCGCGGCCGTCACGCCGTGGCCGCACGAGATCTTCAACGTCGAGTCGTCCGCCGTGGCGCGCTTCGGCGACCGCTTCGTGTTCCTCTACGCGGAGCGCGCCGAGAAGCAGCCTTCGACCGAGATCCGCTGGGCCGAATTCACGCCGGATACGCTCGCGTTCGGCGCGTTCCGGTCCGTGACCCTGGCCGGCCCGGATCCCGCGCGGACGAACCGACCGATGGTCGCGCTCGACGTCGCGCCCGACGGCTCGCTGTACATCGCGGCCGCCTTCGACTCCGAGGCGGCCGGCCTGCCGGACCCGGACGACGGTCCGTTCGCGAGCTCCGTCTGGATGGTGGGGGCGGTCGCGATGGACGGTGACGCGCCGACCGTGACGTTGCTCGCCGAACCGCGCCGGCTGGGCACGCTCGACGGCGTGAAGGTCGAGTCGGTGTCCGTCGTCACGACGACGAGCGGCGAGCGGCAGGTCTACGTCGGGCTGGACGACGAGAACTACGGGGCGACCTTGCGGCGTCTGCCGCCGACCGACTGACGCCCGCCTCGCGCCGCGGAGCTCGTCGTCACCGCGCGCGCACGCGCACGTCGCCCGAGTCCGTCGTGATCTCGACGCGGCGGTGGGCCGAGTCGCCCAGCATGCCGGGGTCGACGCGGACGTCGCCGGTGCGCGAGGTCGCGCGGATCGCCCAGCCGCCCCCGGGCAGCACGACGTCCACGTCGCCGGATCGGGTCTCGATCGAGACCCACTCGGGCGGCGCGGTGAAGTCGAGCGTGACGTCGCCGGTGTCGGTGCTGACGCGCGCGGAGGTGCAGAACAGTCGCTCGGCCTCGAGGTCGCCGCTCTCGCCGCGCCAGTCCAGGTCGCCGACGAAGTCGTGGAGGTCCAGGTCGCCGCTGCGCGACCGCCCGACGACCTCCGCGACGC